>CAWUUC010000027.1:0-3161 GCA_963924905.1 uncultured Paracoccaceae bacterium | reverse complement strand
GGCAAGTTTGAATTGGATTGTGCTGCCCTGTGATGCCACCTGTCGCAATAGCGCTGCTTGGTTGGGGGAGCGAAACACTTGGCCCGCCTGTGGCGCGCTTCCTGCAATCATAAAAGCATCTTGGGCGGCCCCATGCAGTTTTCTTGTCCGCATTTGCCAGTCCCAAGCGGTGCGGGGTCCAACGGGCACGCCCTCTTGGGCGTAATGGATTGCTGGTGATAATGAGACGGCCAATCCTGCCCGCCCCCAGTCGGTTGAAAGGCGGCAGAACGCATCGACTGCGCCTGGCAAAGTGACTGTATCAATCCCCCAAGCGGGCATCGCTGTCAGCCCTTTTGCGCGTAGCGCATCGGCGGAGGCAGCAGCAGGCGCGCGCCCTGATCCGTTCAGCGTCAAAACGGCCTCAGATCCCGCAGGTTTAACCAAGATGAAACAATCGCCGCCCAATCCCGTCATATGGGGTTCGCATATGCCCAGCAAAACTGCTGCCGCGATGGCAGCATCCGCTGCATTGCCGCCCTGTTCCAAAATTTGCACCGCCACTTTGGCTGCAAGCGGATGGGACGTCGCGCAAAGCCCGTTGGTGGCATAAACGGGGGATCTGCCCGGCAGCTGGAAATCACGCATAATCGTTTCAGCTTTCTGGATGAATGTTTTGTAATCAGGTTAAGGGGAATTCATCAGTCTGCCAGTGTTCTTTTTGCCAAAACGCAAAAAGCCCCACCTTGCGGCGGGGCTTTTGCAGCAGAATTATTGAAACTTAGGCGGCCAAAGCAGCCTTAGCTTGTGCTGCAATGGCGTTAAACGCCTCTGGCTCATGCACGGCCAGATCTGCCAAAACTTTACGGTCCACTTCAATACCAGCCTTGGCCAGACCATTGATGAAACGCGAATAGGTCAATTCCATATCAAACAAACGCACAGCAGCGTTGATCCGTTGGATCCATAAGGCGCGAAAGTTGCGCTTGCGTGTCTTACGGTCGCGCGTTGCATATTGCTGCGCTTTGTCGACAGCCTGTGTGGCCGTACGAAAATTGGTCGAGCGCGCTGCATAATAGCCAGCGGCCTTTTTGATAACTTTGCGGTGGCGGGCGTGCGTTACAACACCGGATTTTACGCGGGACATATGTTTATCTCCTTACCGGTCGTATGGCATGTATTTTTTGACGATTTTCGCATCGGATGCACACAGGATCATTGCCCCTGATGCATCGCGAATGAATTTCGTCGTGCGTTTGATCATGCCATGACGCTTGCCTGCTGGGCCAGCTTTCACGCGGCCAGATGCGGTAAAGCTAAAGCGCTTTTTCGCAGCCGATTTTGTCTTCATCTTGGGCATTTCCATCTCCATGGTTTCAGGCGCGGTCTTGGCATGCCACTTTCGGCCAGCCGCGCGGGGTATTCGAGCGCTTCCTTTAGGCGCGCTGCGCGATCTGTGCAAGGGAAAATCGGGGCCCGAACAGGTGTTCTTAGGTCAAATTGCGCAAAACTTTGAATTTTTTGGACACAAAAGCCGCCATGTGGGTGAAAACATACTTAAGCCCAGTGGATTCGCGATTCGCCTAATTCACGATCCGCGCCAAAATTTCGATGAAGGAATGGGGGATACGCGCAAAGGCGTAACCATCTGGGCTGCTGATTGCACCAAAAACAGCGATCAGAACCCCGCATCCCATCAAACTTAGTCCTATTTTGGGAAACACCCCCTCGGCATAGGATCCTAAGGCCGAGGGAAGTGCCAATGCTGAAACCATCAATCCGACCACAACAAACAGATCGGTATCAATCGCCATGCAAAACTCCTTATTCAGGGTCTACTTGGGAAATCAGCCGTTCATTGCAAGGGGCAACACGCAAGATATTTGTCGTTCCTTTGACGTTAAACGGCACGCCTGCGGTCACCACGATCATATCTTCTTCTTTGGCAAAACCGCCGTCGCGCGCCGCGCGCACGGCTGCAATCACCGCACCCTTGAACCGATCCTGCGGTTCTGTGATCATGCAATGCAGGCCCCATGACAGCGACATTTTGCGCGCTGTTGACATCAACGGTGTCAGCGCAATGATCGGCACACGGGGACGTTCGCGCGCCACAAGACTGGCCGTTGTGCCAGATTGTGAAAAGCACGCAATTGCCTTGATATTTGTCGCTTCGGCGATTTCTCGGGCAGCTGCCACAATCCCGTCAGAAATGCTTTCGCGGTGGATATTGCGGCTGGCCTCGATCACTTGACGATAGGTTGGGTCAGCCTCAACCGAAATGGCGACGTTTTGCATCGTCGTGACAGCCTCGATCGGGTATTTGCCCGCCGCAGATTCTGCCGACAACATAATCGCATCGGCGCCCTCATAGATGGCAGTGGCCACATCAGACACTTCGGCGCGGGTTGGCACGGGGCTTTCGATCATCGATTCCAGCATCTGGGTTGCAACGATGACGGGCTTTGCGGCGGCGCGCGCCTCACGGACCAAACGCTTTTGGATTGGAGGCACGGAGGTGACGGGCAATTCAACGCCCAAATCACCGCGCGCGACCATGATCCCATCAGACACCTGCAAGATCGAACTATAGGCTTTGACCGCAGCGGGTTTTTCAATTTTGGACAAGATGGCGGCGCGACCCCGCGCCAGTTGACGCGCCTCGATCACATCTTCTGCACGCTGCACAAAGGACAGCGCCAACCAATCCACGCCCATTTCGCAAGCAAATTCCAAATCTGCGCGATCTTTATCCGACAGGGCCGCCAATGGCAAAACCACATCTGGCACATTGACGCCCTTTCGGTTGGAAATCGTGCCGCCTACGGTGACGGTGCAATTGGCGAAATCTTTGCCACATTCGTTCACATGAAGGCGGATTTTGCCGTCGTTGACCAGCAAGGATGTCCCCGCCTCTAGGGCTGCGAAAATTTCAGGATGTGGCAATTGCACACGGGTCACATCGCCGGGCGCTGGGTTCAAATCCATCCGAAAGGCTGCGCCTTCAACCAATTCTTCACCTGCTGGGTTCGCGAAGGTGCCTACGCGCAGTTTTGGCCCTTGCAGATCGGCCAGAATACAGATCGGGCGGCCAACGTCAGCCTCAACTTTGCGAATGATGCTGTGACGGGCGCGCTGCTCGTCATGGGTGCCATGGCTCATGTTCAGGCGGAACACATCGG
>CAWUUC010000026.1:0-4879 GCA_963924905.1 uncultured Paracoccaceae bacterium | reverse complement strand
CAAAGGTGCGCTGCATATTCCAGTTGCCCTGTTAGGTATGAAGGCAGACCCCAAGGGCGGATCCTTTGATGCGCGCCTTGATCCGAAAAAGCCTGTCGCAATCTATTGCGCGGCGGGTGGCCGTGCGGGGATGGCTACGGCCACGATGAAACAGTTGGGCTATGACGCGATGAACATCGGTGGTTTTGGCGATTGGGCCAGCGCGGGCGGCCCAGTGACACGCTAGGGCCAATCACACGCTAGGACGCAGCCAAACCTTTGGGAAACGGGCAGGTGATCCCTGCCCGCCTCTTTGATAGGACTACAGTGCGTCCAGCGCTGCCTTGATCGGCCCCGCGATTGGGGTTGTAGGGCGGCCAATCAATTGTGACAAGGCCTTGCTCTCACTGAACAAAGCGCCATCCTTGGCCTTGACATCGCTGTCAGCCAGAACAAAGCAAAAACCTTCGGGCAAGCCAAAGCTTTGCAAAATCCCTTGATAGGTTTCGGCGGGCAGATCGTTATAGGGAATGGTCTTGCCAGACAGGCGCGACACCTCGGCTGCGAATTCATCCATTGTATGGGCGGTATCACCCGCCAATTCATAGGTCTTACCCGTGTGGGTATCATCCAATGCCACAACAGCAATCGCCTCGGCGTAATCGGCGCGGGCGGCCGACGAAATGCGACCATCAGCCGATGCGCCAATCATCGCACTTGCGGCCAAGGCTCCCGCCAAACTGCCCGTGTAATTTTCTGTATACCAGCCGTTGCGTAGGATCGTCGCGGGCAGAGCAGACGCCGCAAGAGCGGCCTCGGTCGCGATATGATCTGCGGCCAGAACCATCGGATTGGCATCACCCCCCAAGATTGAGGTATAAATGATGCGGCCCACGCCCGCCTGTTTGGCGGCATCGATTACGTTTTTGTGCTGGCCCGCACGGTCGTCAAAATCCGACGAAGAAATCAGCACCAGAACATTCACCCCTGCCAAAGCAGGCGGCAAACTGGCAGGATTTTTATAATCAAATGCGCGGGTCGGCACGCCCAAGTCTGCGGATGTATTGCGAACCAGCGCGATGATATCGGCCTGTGGCGCGCGGGATTTTAGCGCGGCAATGGCAAGACGGCCCAGCTGGCCCGAGGCACCCGTGATGGCGATTGTTGTCATAATATATACCTTTTTGGTTTCTATGCGCCCTATTTAACGCTTTACTTACAAAACGTAAGTACATACATTTTTGTAAGTATAAATTAAAGGCGCACAGATGACAGACAAGATTGCACATCGCATCATGGCGCGACTGGATATGCAGCCCAATGTGATGGCGACAGACTGTCCTTCGCGACAGATACTGGGACATTTGACCAGCCGTTGGGGCGTTTTGGTGATGATTGCGCTGATGACGGGCACGCATCGGTTTTCGGCCTTGCGGCGCAGGATTGGGGGCGTCAGCGAACGGATGCTGTCCCAAACCTTGCAACACCTAGAGGCAGATGGCTTCGTCTTGCGCCACGCCCTCGATGTGATCCCGCCCCATGTGGAATATTCTCTGACCCCTTTGGGACAAGAGGCGGGGGCGCATTTGGCGGCGCTGGTCGGGTGGATCGAATCTGCTCTGCCGCGCATATTGGGCCATGACGCCGCCGCGTGATCAGCGCAGCTCCATCCGCAGATATTGTTCGCGCACCTCGGCGGGGGGCAAACCATAACCTGCCTTGAACTGGGCATAAAATTGGCTGAGCGAGGAAAATCCCGATTCCTCGGCCACGGTGGCGATGGCCATCGAACTTTCGACCAACAAGGCCCGCGCGCGCATCAACCGCATACGGATTACGAATTGTTTCAAAGGCGCACGCATGACTTGTGTGAACAAAGACAAAGCATAGTTTTCGTGCAGACCCGTCACCGCCGTGATATCAGCATTTCGCAATGGCTTTTCTAAATTTTCCAGAACATGACGCACCATCGCGATGACATGGCGCACCTGCGCGGAAGAGATCGATCTGTCGCCTTCAATTTGCACCCCAGGTGGGCGTAAATAGGTCGGCGCATCAAGCAAAGCGCGGCGCAACATCGCGTTCAATTCCATCTTGATCACCTCGGCACGTTCAAAATCACCCGATCGGTAATCCCCATACCAACGCGTCACTTGCGCCACATCACACAAAGATTGCGGAAGCGCGACCATCCCCCCCGCCAACATCGACATCTGAAAAGGCGCGATATGATGCATCATCAAAAATGCGTCTAAGGGCAGGTAAATATTGCATAAACGCAGCTTTTCACCATCTGACTTTGGGGTGATTTTGGTCAATTGATGCGGAATACCTGCCCAAAAGATTACCATCTGATTCGCGGGCACCGTCAGAATTTGCCCATCGACCTGATATTGCATTTCAAAATCAATGGCTAAGTTCGCTTCGATATGGCCGTGCCAATGCGGCTGGGTCATCACCACAGGTTCAAAGATACGCATCCCGAATCGCCCAAAGGCGCGCTTGGTGGAATAGAAATGCCTCTCGTGCGAGGGTGTTGGCGTGCTGGGGCGGTGATTAATTGTCATCTGTGCAGCCTACATCTTAGAAAACCAGAAAACAATCTGGCAATTCGACATTGCGGGGCGCGCTGAATGCGCGTCAACTTGTGGCACATCCAAGGTTGCATCCCTGTGCAGCCTTGGGTTCAAAAACAATAAACTTCCGTCTTAACCCGACTGAAATCAGGCCATATGGCCATGGGAGGATCTATGAAGTCACAATTCCAACGCGCAGCGATGGCTGCGCTGCTTTTGGGTGTATCGGCGACTGCCGTGCATGCCGAAATGATGGCCACCACGGCCCCGCCAGAGGCACCAAAATTTGATGCACAAGGCGAACCAATTTATGTCAACCGCGCCGATATCTATGATTATCGCGCCTTGCCCGCCTATTCCGAACCGGCTTGGGTGACGGAATTTGTCGATGCTGGCAAATTACCGCCTTTGGCAGAGCGTTTGCCCGCAGAGCCGCTGGTCTATAAAACCGCCAATATGCCCGACGGCAATGGCGTTTACGGTGACGTAATGCGCCATGTTATTGGTGGCCGTCCCGAAGGTTGGAACTTCTGGGCAGGAAAATCATATGGTTGGGGTGGGATCGATATTGGTCTGGTTGAATGCCTGACCCGCACGGGTCCATTGTTCACGGTCAATTCGTCCGACCTGCAACCCATGCCAAACCTTGCGAAATCGTGGGAATGGTCCGAAGATGGTATGTCCTTGACGGTCAAATTGATCGAGGGCGCAAAATGGTCAGATGGCGCGCCATTTAACACCGAAGATATCGCGTTTTACTGGAACGATATCGTCATGGACCCCGAAGTGACGCCTTTGATGGGCGCGACACAAGCCACCTACGGCGAAGGCACCACCTTGGATGTGATCGATGGCTACACATTCAAGATGAATTTCACCTCGGCCTTCCCAGAAGCTGCTTTATATGCGATGGCTTACGGCAACTTCTGCCCTGGCCCAAGCCATATGCTGAAACCCAAGCACCCGAAATATGGCGGCGGCAGCTATGAAGATTTCGCCAACAGCTTTCCCGCCGATTACATGAACTTTCCGACCATGGGCGCTTGGACTGTGGTTGAACATCGTCCCGATGACATCGTCATCATGCGCCGCAATCCCTATTACTGGAAAGTGGATGAGGCAGGCCAGCAATTGCCCTACCTAGACGAGATGCATTTCCGTCTGTCCACTTGGGGCGACCGCGATGTGCAAACAGTTGCAGGTACGGGCGATTTTTCCAATCTGGAACAGCCTGAAAACTTTGTCGAAAGCCTGAAAAAATCGGCAGATCCAGCCTCACCTGCGCGTTTGGCCTTTGGTCCACGCACGATTGGCTATTCGCTATTGCCAAACCTGTCTGGCAATGGCTGGGGGGAACCTGATGCCCGCGCGAGCGCTGTGCGCGATCTGAACCGTAACCTTGATTTCCGCAAAGCGATTTCTTACGCGTTGGATCGTCAGCGATTGGGTGACAGCCTTGTCAAAGGGCCGTTTACGGCACCTTATGCGGGCGGCATTTTCCAAGGTACGGCGTTTTATGATGCGGCCTCTACCACGTTCTTCCCCTTTGATGTTGCATCCGCAAAAGCGGCCCTTGAAGCAGCAGGGTTGGAAGACAGCGATGGCAACGGCTTTGTCAACTTGCCCGGTGGCGACGATCTGAATGTGACCTTGATGGCCAATATCGATTATGCGACCGATAAAAACTTGGCCGAAGGCGTTATTGCCATGATGGGCGATGCGGGCGTTAAGGTGACGCTGAACGGTTTGGCGGGCAAAGATTTCGACAATGCCCGTGATGGCGGCAGCTATGACTGGCTGATCTATCGCCACGGCACATCGCTGATCACCATGGTGCAGAATACGGCAGAATTGGCCCCGATTGGCCCCTCTACCGATTTCAACCACCGCGCCAATGCGGCGGGTGAATTGGATCTGTTGCCCTACGAGCAAGAGATGGTCACCACCGTCAACGCCTTTATTGGCGAGCGGGATCCTGCGGCGCGCGTCGAACTGGCGAAAACCTATCAGAAACTTTATACCGAAAATCTGGACGGTATTGGTCTGACGGTGTTCCCAGGTGCATTGATTGTGAACAAGCGTTTTGCAAATATTCCGCAAGGCGCACCTGTGTTCATGTATAACTGGGCCGAAGATAACATCATCCGCGAGCGCGTCTTTGTGCCTGCCGATAAGCAAATGGATGCACAAGAGCATGCCAATATGCTGCCCGGCGCACCAGGTGATGCGGGTCCGATGTCGGCAAAGTAATTAGGGTCCTCCCCTGATCGAAGGGGCGGGGACATCCCCGCCCCTTCACCTCCCTAAAACCAAAAGGCTGATCA
>CAWUUC010000025.1:0-11565 GCA_963924905.1 uncultured Paracoccaceae bacterium | reverse complement strand
CCCGCTTGGAAAATCGCGCCTGCCTTGGCGTTTGGCAATGCAGTTGTCTGGAAACCTGCCAATTTAACCCCCGCTTCGGCGGTCGCAATGGCTGAAATTATCGTGGCTGCGGGCCTTCCTGAGGGGGTGTTTAACCTTGTGATGGGGGCGGGGGCTGAAATTGGACATGGCTTGGCTTGTGATCATGGGATCGATGCGATCAGCTTTACAGGCTCCGTTCCCGTGGGCCGTCAGATTGCGGCCGCCTCGATCGCGCATTTGCCAAAGTTACAAATGGAAATGGGCTCGAAGAACCCCATGCTCATCATGGAGGACTGTGATTTGGATTTGGCCGTGGCCCATGCTTGCGGTGCGGCGTTCGGCGGGACTGGCCAGAAATGCACTGCGGCCAGCCGTCTGATCGTGCATGAAAAAATATATGATGCCTTTGCAGCGAAACTGGTAGAGGCCGCGCAGGCCTTGCAAGTGGGGCACGCGCTTGACGCTGGATCCCAAATTGGACCCGTTGTCAGTGCGGGGCAGTTGGCCCAAAATCTGGCCTATGTCGACAAAGGATTGGCAGAAGGGGCAGAGTTACTATGTGGCGGCACAGGTTTGGAACGCTCGACCAATGGCTATTTTATGGCGCCCACCATCTTTGCACAGACCAATAACGCGATGACCATCAACCGCGAAGAAATGTTCGCCCCAATCACCTGCCTGCAAAAGGTTGACAGTTACGCCCAAGGCTTGGCCGTGGCCAACGACACCGAATTTGGCCTGACAGCGGGGATTATGACCAAAAGCCTTGCGCGGGCTAATCACTTCCGCGCCCATGCCAAGGCAGGGTGCGTTATGGTCAATCTGCCGACCGCCGGCACAGATTATCATGTGCCCTTTGGTGGGCGGGGCGTGTCATCGCATGGCCCACGCGAACAAGGGCGTTATGCGGCAGAGTTTTATACGACCGTCAAAACCGCCTATACTTTTGCGGGTCTGCCAGAATGACACCCCTGATCGACGGTTTGCAATATGCCAATTGGTCGGAAAAAATATTTCGCCAATTGCGGGCTGGCGGGGTCGACGCCGTTCATGTGACCATCACATATCATGAAACCTTTCGCGAAACCGTGGCTAATATCGCAAGCTGGAATCGCTGGTTTGAACAATTTCCCGATCTGATTTTTCAGGGCTTAACCGCCGCAGATGTCGCATTGGCGCAGTCTACCGGCCGAACGGCGATCTTTTTTGGCGCGCAAAACCCCAGTTGCATCGAAGATGATATTGGCCTGGTTGCGGTGTTGCACCGTCTGGGTCTGCGGTTTATGCAACTTAGCTATAATAACCAATCCCTGCTTGCGACTGGGTGTTATGAGACCGAAGATACAGGCCTAACACGCATGGGCCGCGCCATCGTGGCCGAGATGAATCGTGTGGGGATGGTCATAGACTTAAGTCACACCTCTGAACGATCGTCCTTGGACGCGATCAACCACTCTACCCGACCTGTCACGATCAGCCATGCGAACCCCGCCCATTGGCACAAGGCCTTGCGGAACAAATCAGATGATCTGCTAAAGGCATTGGCCAAAAGCGGTGGTCTTTTGGGGTTTTCCCTTTATCCCCACCACCTAAAGGGCGGCAGTGATTGCAGCCTTTCGGATTATTGCACCATGATTGCGCGGGCCGCCGATTTGATGGGCGTAGAACACTTGGCGATTGGATCGGATTTGTGCCAAGATCAGCCTGACAGTGTCGTGGAATGGATGCGCGTTGGGCGCTGGACAAAATCTGTTGATTTTGGCGAAGGCTCGGCTGCTGCACCTGGCTTTCCGCCGATGCCTGCTTGGTTTCAAGACAATCGCGATTTTGGCAAGATCGCGGCGGGTTTGGGCGCGGTTGGTTTCGAACAAAAAGAGGTCGAGGCGATTATGGGTGGAAATTGGATGCGGTTTTTTGAAACCAGTTTCGCGGGGGTGGCGCAATGAGCTGTGCTATGCAAAATCCAATGCCCGAAGCCGCGGCTTTTCGCAGAACCGCTAGCGAAGTCATGGATCTGCCGCGTATGGGATCAGCCCATCCAACCCGCCTTTCGTTTTTACGCAGTCTTTTGCGGCGGGTTCAGGGCGAGGGCTGGCGCTTTGACAGGGCTATTTGGCAGATGGATGCAAAAGGGGTCGGACACGCGGTCTATCATGTCATCGGCCCTGATCGCAGGTATAGTCTGGTGGCATTTGGGCATGATTTACCAGATGAGATGCGGTCAGACCGGGTGATTGCGACTGCTTGGGATGCAACTTTTACCTTGTTTGACGGCATACCAACCGCCGCTGATATTGAGCGCCTGGCCGCGAATGTTCCTTTTCAAGAGGCGGGGCGTATTTCACGCCAAGAGTTAACACTCAGCCGCGCCAATCGGTCTGTGCGATTGTTTGGACATGTCGTGGACTGCCTTTCCCGTGGGGTACAGCCCGATCTGGCCGAGGTTGCGACCGTTGGTTATCTGATGCGGACGACCGCAGTTTATGGTGCAGGAAAATTTGGTGCAGCGGATCGTAGCACCATTGAAACACGCGATGAATTGTCTGGCCCGTTTCAGGCTGAAATGCTGACCGTTTGGCTGATCAGGCAGTTTACGGTGGATATTGTTGAACATTTGGCTGCCGTGCGGGGGGGCGCGCAGGCGGTGCTATTGGACCCGATGATCAAACGTCAACTGGGGGTGGGCAATTCTACTGGCCTTGGCATGGCGCCGTTCTTGGTGCGTCATCCGATGCTATTGAACAATTGGATGATGGCACGCGAAGAGGCTTTGGCGCGGGTGCGCGCACAGTCGACAGCCGATGAAAAGACAGTGCTTGCGTTTCGCATGGCCCTTACGACGGCCATTGAAAATGCGCAGCTTTGGACATCTAAGCACCCGATCCAAATCGACAAACTGGCCGATTTACGCCGTGATCTGGATCAAATCACGCAAAAACTGGACACCTGGCCGCAAGGGCCGCATCCATGGGATGCTTTGTGGCGCTGGGCGATGATAACGCTGACCCAAGAAGGGCAAGAGGCGTTGCTGGCACTAATGCTGGAACCGCACGGTGATTTGATCGACGGTCTGGCCGATTGTATGACCGCCAATGAGGCGGATGGGTTCTTCATTGACGGATCCATGACGAATGACCAAGCCCGCCAGATCCTGTCAGATACGTATGGCTGGGCGCTGAATATGGATGTCACGCGTCCCGAAAGTAACGCCCGTTTTTGGTATGTTTCCGAAGAAAAGCTGGAACCCCGCCTTGGGTTTCGCCATTCCGAAGAAGGGGCAGACCGCGAACAACCTTTGTGCATTGCCCAATTGGCCCAAGCACTGCACGACTGCCTGAAACATGAACCCGCAGCGGATCCGATTGCCAAGGTTTTGCTACGGTATCCCGAACACCGTTTTATGATCCGCCGTTTGCAAATTGCCGCAAAACACCCCTTTGCCGAGGTGCAGGCGAACTTGATCCAAGATACGATGTTGCCGATTGATCTACTGCGCTGCAAATTGGCCTTTTTCGGGGCCGGCCGGTTTGATCCACGATCTGATAAATGGGTCCGCATCAGCCTGTTTCAAGGCGAAACTTATCCCGATAATCTGCACCCAGTCCTAAGGTGATTGGCGCTCGCTTATGATCAGCCTCTCCTTTAACGAAATCGAACAGCTTTGCCAAAAGGCGGCCCGAGGGGCGGGCCTAAGTTGGGGTCTGGCCGAAGAGGCGGGCATGGCCGCCGTTTGGTTGGTCAAGCACGGGATTGATGGTCCAAAACTGCTGTCCCGCAGGCTGCAAAGAACAGGTCTGGCCCCCCCGAACCTGCCTTGGGGCGCCCAGCCACATCATGCGCAATGTCCGATCATTCTGGGGGCTGCCTTATGTGATTTTGCACCCTTAGCCGAAGGCCAGCTGCACGATGGCGCAGTATCGTTGGGCCTTGTGTCTGATCCTGCCTTGCTGATGCCTTTCTTGGCGCGAATGTCAGATATCGCTGGGCGTGGTATTGAAATAACTTGGGATAATCACAGCAGCTATGTTCAGGGCGCGCAAATCACTGTCCCCAGTGATTTTGATCTTTTTTGCGCCCAAGCTGTGGTGCGGATCGCGCCCTCTTTGTTGAAAAGTGACGCGCTGCCCGTCCAACTTTGGGCGATCGATCCCGATGCAATTCAATCCCTAAACGTTTTTGCCATGCGGACGAATGTTCCAGCCTCTGTGGTGTCGCGGGCAGGGGCCGGCGCAGTAAGTGATGACGATTGACCCCATCAAGATCGCATGACCCCGCAGGGTCTTGCACCCATCTTAATGGCTTGTTTTCCGCTGATGGTGATCAATGACAATGTCGTGTTGCGTGCGGTTTTCATAAACCAATCGCTTATTGTTGCGGGATAATGTGCTGCTAGAACTTGTGACCAATATTCAAACTCGGCTCTTGGCAACGAGACCCCATAGTATTGGGACTGCGGCCCGTGGAACCCAAGACGCGAGGCTTGCCCCACACAGGCGTTGGGCAACCCAAGCAGCATCGTGCACGCCGAGGCACAGGTGCCACGAATCTCTACCCTTGTGCCAAGTGCGCGCAGCTGTTCAATACGGGAGAGGCGTTCTTCGATACTGCCCCCTAAGTCATTTCTGACGATCAAAACATTCTGTGCTGCAGTTGGTGAAAGCATCCCCGTCAGGATCAGAAAAACCATTGCTGACAAAAACTGTGTCATCGCTGATCGTGGATGCATCAGGTGATAGCAGCAGAAAAAGCGTTGGATTTGGACGCACGAGCAGATGATAAAGGCCATGTTAAATATCCCATCAAGATGATGGTGGCCTTCTGCCGCCAACGTCCAAAGACCCATCCTTTGAACTGTTGTTAGATGACCCTAGAGGCCTTAGCGGACACTTAACAGATTGTGGTCGAACTTTGTCCTTTGCTGCGAAATCAATGAAATTTCTTTACGGAAAGATTCAGCAATTCTGGGCCTGGGGTGCAAAAATCTTTCATGAAACGCCAAAAACGCGGCCAAGTGCCACGTTTATGGATCATTACTTTTACGTCTTAGGGGGTGGCTTTATTGACCGCGCATCTTCAGAACACAAAGGATCGTTTGGAAGACAATCTTTACATCACCCGAAAAAGAGGCCGAGTGATTATAGTGCTCGTCATAGGTGGCGCGGGCTAAAAATGTATTATTATCTGCGTCACGATCCGAAACCTGCCATGGACCGGTTAATCCTGGACGCATGGAAAAATAGGATTTTGCCCCGACGCTGCTGTATAATTGGATTTGGTCGGGGGTAAAGGGGCGTGGTCCGACGACACTCATATCCCCAATTAAGACGTTCCAAAGTTGGGGCAATTCGTCCAAATGAGTTTTTCGCAGGAACTTCCCAATTTTTGTGACCCTTGGATCGTTTTCCAATTTCTGGTTCACCTGCCATTCTTGTGCAATAGTGTCAGAGCCTGCACAAAGTCTTGCCAACTCTGCATCCGCGTCCGACACCATCGTCCGCAATTTCCAGCAGGTGAATGTCTTCCCGCTTTTTCCAACCCGTGATTGGGAAAAAAACGGTGACCCGCCATCGCGCGAGATAAAGAGCGCAGAAATTGTCACGATCAAAACAGCTACTGGCGCAAGTAAAAGTGCGAAAACCACGTCGAAGCCGCGTTTTATGTGCCGTGCGTAAATCGATGAGGCGCGCTTTGCGCCACCAATCGGGCTGATTTCGTCAACGCCGATCGGCAGTTGCTTCAGCCATATTTGTGCTTCATCTTTCATCGCAGCACCCAAGCAATAAATATCAGTCAACGCGAAATGCGTTGTCGTTTAAATCAAACTTTGAAATTCTGTTCCCCGGTATCGGGCCGCACCGCGGCCCGATCCAAACAGCTTAGTTTGCGCTGATCGCTGCTGCGAAAGCTGCCAAAGCTAAGTCGGGAGAACCGCCCGTTGCGATTGCTTGGCTTAGTTGCAACAGCGCTGTCTGCTGAGCAGGATCTGTCGAAGCGGCCGCCAAACGGGAAACCGTACCTGACAAAGCCGCCAGTTCCGATGGGGGAAGCGCGCGCGCCGCATTCAATGCCACACCAGCAATAATGCCCAGCTGCTCATTCAAGGCAGCAGGGGTAAGACCGGCTTGCTGAAGTGCTGCAATCGCAGCTAAAATTGCCGCTTCACACGCTGCTGCCGAGGTCGCACAAGCTGCTGCAATGGCACCTGAGTTCACGACGGCGGTCTGAGCGAAGGTTGGCGCCGGTGCAGCCAACGTCAACGCGACAACACAAGCAATTGGAAGGCTGTTCTTGGCCAACATTTTCTAACCCTTTGAAAAAAATTAATAATTATAACTGACGATCTGAAATTTTAATTCTGATTATACTTGGCCTGACGATTCGGTATAGCCAATCACAATCTAACTTGACATAAATTACACGAATTGGCAATCCGCAGTTGTTTTGAAGAATTTAAACCACTGATCTGTGCTATCTTTATTATGGCTGCTCTAAAGAGAGAGATTTTGACTTTCTGGCGTGGATTAGTCGAATAACTATTTGATAAAAGGCAATTAAATGAAAATCTTTGTCTTTTTCCTGTCCTTCGTCTCTGCGATAGGTTCTTTCCTTACCTTTGGGCGGGAATATGATGTTGCCTATTTTTCGCGCAGTTCGCAGCTGAATATTTTCAGCACTATTTCCGGTGATTCGAATTTTGTGCAATTGCCACTTAGCAGTCGTGGGATGCGCGAACTGTTCACGATCTGCGCGGATAGCCAATTGGGATTGCTGTATAAATTGCAAACCTCCGATGTCCAGCGCGCGGTTGATGCCAACTGTGCACATATGGCTGCCAACGCGATTCGACGCAACCCAACCTACTCCGCGCCGCATACAATTGCGATGTTATCCGCCCAAAATGTGCCTCAGATTGCCGAAAATTTAGTTTTATCACATATCACCGCCCCAACCGAGTCGTGGAATGCGAAATTGCGATTGACGAAGGGACTGCCTTTGTTTGGTGCGGGCTACGGCAATGTGGATGCGGCATTAGGGGCGGACATTACCTTGCTTGTGCAATCTTCGGGGGGCAGAACGTGGCTTGCGGCGCTATATAAACGTGACCCTTCTTCACGATCTATTTTGACAAAAATCATCGATGAAAGACCATTTCGGGAAAAAGCATCCTTTCTAAACGAGGTGCGTAAACTTGGCTGAACAACTGGTAATATTTCATCCTAAAGAGACTGAAACCTTGCCCATCTTTGGTGGGGCACCGTTGGAAGTCAGTCCCCAACCGCAGAAAAAGCGGCAACGTGGGTCCATGCGCTATGGCAGAATGAACACCGCCGTTGGATTTTTATTGCTGAGTCTGGTGATCCTAAGTGCGGTGCCTGTGGGCTCTAACCGACCCGCCTGGTGGTTGGTATGGACATTACTTTTGGGCATATTGGGGATGGCCTATGTTTTGCGCGCACAGTTTCTTATGGGCAAAAAGCGCGTATTTCAGGTGTCGCAGTATAGCGCAATCCTAATAATCGCATTGATCGTTCCGTTTTATGCGATCATCCAATTTCTTCCACTCTCTGGCTTTTTACCAAGCAGTTTGACGTTTTTGCCGCAAAATCTGCCTGCGCCACTGGTGCCGAACTCTATTTCCATTATGCCCGATGCCTCTTTGCTGGGGGCCATTCGTGCCATAGGATTTCTGGTTTTTTTCATCTTGACCCTTGAGGTTGGCACCCAAACTGATCGCAATCGGCGATGGGGCTTTTGGTTGATGGTTGGTATTTTCTTCCATGCAGTTTTTGGCATGGTTGCCCTGAAGTTTTTGGACGATTTTTCACTATGGGGCATCAAGGATGATTACATTGGTGTTTTGACGGGGACATTTGTGAACCGCAATTCAATTGCGACATTTATGGGTTTTGGCACTATTTTGGCCTTGGCTTTGGCGCTGGATCGCATTCACAAGTCACGTTTAGCCCCTCGCGACCGCGGGCATACGGTGATCTTAACCGCGCAAAGGTTAGAAATTTTTGGATTTCTACTGATCGTTGCAATTTTTGCCATGGCAATCATTTTGACCCAATCGCGCATGGGTGCTTTTGCAACCGGCATGGGGGCGTATGTGACCTTTGTCACCATGTCAATTGCGACCAAAGTTGGACTTCGCAAGATTATATGGCAATCGGCCACCGGCCTTGCGATTTTGACTATTTTCCTTATTCCAGCCGCTGGAACCGCCGTGGTTGAGCGCGGCTTGTTTACCTTGATCGACAGCGATGTGCGCCTGTCAATCTATGGGCAAACTTGGGGTATGATCATAGATCGCCCTTGGACTGGCTTTGGCTATGATGCATTCGCGCCTGCGTTTGAATTGTATCGCGCGGCCCCTTTGGTGGAAGAGCAGTATATTGACTTGGTTCATAATACTTATTTGACCCTTTGGGTCGAGCAGGGTTTGGTGATTGGCAGCATCCCGATGCTCTTAATTGGCTGGGCGGTTTTGACGATCATCAAACGGCTTCGCAAGGGCGAGGGTGATTTGATGCTAAATGCGGCAGCCTTGGGTGTGGTTACATTGAGCGCTCTGCATTCGACCACCGATTTCAGTCTAGAAATGCCAGCCAATGTTTTTTGTTTCCTGCTGGTTCTTGGCCTTGCCATATCGCGCCCGCGCATTGACGTTCGGACCAGTCTGCCTGATGTGACTGTCGTTAAATGATCGCCTTGTCCAAATTTTTCGGCAATTTTCTGCACAAGGCAACGTCTGTCGCTCATGTGGACGTGCCAACATTGACCCCCTTTGACGGCCCCGTTTATGTCATCGGTGATATCCACGGCTGTTTGGCTGAATATCAAGAAATCCTATCCCTGATCGCACAAGACGCGCAGCAGCTAAGTGCAGATGCGACCATTGTGCTATTGGGCGATATCGTGGATCGCGGGGCACAAACGGCTGCCTTGATTGATCATCTGATTGCACAGCGCCGCAAAGGTGTGCGCCTGATCTGTCTGCGCGGTAATCATGAAGAGATGATGCTGTCATTTCTAGAACATCCCAAACAGCATTTAGATTGGTTAGACTTTGGCGGCTATGAAACTTTGGCGTCTTATGGTCTGTTCATCGATATGTCGCGCTTGCCACGCATCAGCGCGCGCACGCTGTCCCAAATGATCGCAGCCCATATTCCCGAACAACATATTCGTTTCCTAAATAAAACAGTGGCGGCGGTGCGCGTTGGTGATTTTCTATTGGCCCATGCGGGCGCTGATATCAGATCGCCTCTTTCGCATCAGTCAGCGCGGGCCTTGATGTGGGGTGATGCTGGGCAAAAGGCACCAGATGGGCTGACGCTGGTACATGGCCATTATATCGTGCCCGATCCCAGCGAAAACCTTGACTGCATATCCATTGACACGGGTGCCTATCTCACGGGCAAGCTGACCTGTGTGCGACTTATGCAGGGGCGGCGCCCTGCGGTTGCAACGACCAAACTGTCTGCTCAGTTTACAGAGTTTGCCCCCAAAAATAATGATTGAAACTTAGGGACCAACCAGTACTTTATTCGTCGCGCATTAGCTGTTAACCACAAGACATAAATTGGCGCTTTAGTCGTAGTAAATTTTTTTAATGAATGGATTGGGTTTTTGGAATCCTCAGAATTTGACCTAAAAGAGTTAGCGGGGATTTTGCAGCGGCAAATCCGTTTGATTGGCGTGACATTCCTGATCGTTTTGTTGCCTGCAATTGCCTATCTTGTTGTTGCAACGCCAATATATCGTGCATCTGCGTTGCTTTCGATAGATGCTGGCGGGTCCAATCTTTTGGATGCGAACGCCCCTGAAAACACACAAAGCGCCGTCTTGAATTCTCGGGTGGATGGGGAGGTTGAAGTGCTGCGCGCTGATTCCACAGTCATGGCGGTGGTCGAGCAAGCACAGTTGATCACAGATCCAGAATTTGGCCCCTCGCTAAGTTTGACACAAAAAATTGCACTGGCCTTGGGGCTGGATGGACTGGGCGGCACGATTCGCCAAATGCTCGGAATTCGCGTCGCCGATGTGCCGCAAAGCAACGATTTGGTGGCCAGTACGGTGATTCAACTGAAAAACGCCGTTGATATCCGCCGACGGGGTTTGACCTATTTGATCTCTGTAGAGGTGTCGTCCACGGACCCCCAGCGTGCGGCAGATATCGCCAACAGCTACGTCCAAACCTATATTGCAGAGCAGGTGATCACCAAGACCCAAGGGATCACGGCGGCGCGTGACATTTTGCGTGGCCAAACAGAAACAGCCAGTTCGAATTTAACCGCATCTGAAGAAGAATTAAATAATTTCATCGATCAAAATCTTGCCCGTATCGAGCAAGAAAGCAGCAATACCGCGATTTCAGCCCTGCGGCGCGAATTGGAAACCGCAAAATCAAATCGGTTGGAAAATGTGGCAATACTGGCAACATCGCGCGATGCTGTTTCCAGAAATGATTGGACAACCGCCGCGGCGACCTTGGGCGATGCCGCGCTGGAAGTATTGGCGCAAGAGCGTGCGGCATTGCTGAACCGTCTAAGCGGGGAAACCAATGACACACAGCAAGAATTGGATTTGCAACAGGCGCTGAATGATCTGGATCAAAATCTGACGGTGAGGTTGACCATCGCCCAAAGCGCCTTGGAAGAAAGTTTGGCCTCAATCGCAAATGCCGAAGATTTGGCCCGTGAGCAATTGCGGGATGCTGTGCTGCAATCTGGCCTGTCGTCTGCAATTGTTTCAGATCTGTTTAACTTGCAGCAATCGACGACGATTGCACGCAATCAGTTCCAGCAGCTTTTGTCGCGCGTGCAAGAACTGGATGCTTTGGCCAATGTTCAAATTTCTGACGCGCGTGTGGTCTCGGCAGCCTTGCCGCCGATTCAAGCCTCGGCGCCAAATAAACGCCTGATTATGGCCTTGGCCGTTGTCGCCGCCATTGGCCTGAGCGTTCTTTTTGCGTTTTTGAACGAATACTATGTCGGCGGTATCACATCGGTGGAACAACTTCGCAATGTGGTTCAGTCGCGGTCAACCGTCGCCATTCCCGTTTTGCCGACAGAGGAATCAGATACACTTTTGGCTGATAATATCGTTACAGCGCCGTTGTCCCAATATTCTGAAAGTTTTCGAAAATTGCGGCTGGCCATTGATACGGCCATGCAGCAAAGCGCGCCAAATCGCGGCGTTGAAACCATCAAGCCGACAAAAGGCAAGGTAATCTTGATTTGCTCGGCCTTGCCAGGCGAGGGAAAGACGACATCCGCCATAGCCATCGCACGGACCTATGCAACTGCTGGTCTGAATACTTTGCTGATTGATTGCGATATGCGTAAACCGTCCATTGGCAATTATATGAACATAGAGGCCAATGCTGGGCTGATTGATTATCTGATGCAACGCGACATCGATTCTGATTTCATCGTAAATTCGACACCAGATCCAATGACGCCACTTAGCGTTATTGTTGCGGGTCCGCGCAGCAATGTTCCGACCGATCAACTGGTCAATAACGGGCGCCTTTTGGCC
>CAWUUC010000024.1:0-3144 GCA_963924905.1 uncultured Paracoccaceae bacterium | reverse complement strand
CTCACCGGCCTGCTTGCTCATCGTCACTTGTGCACCGCCTTCAATGCGAGGACCACGAGCGCCGCGCTACCGAGCGCCGCCGCGACGACGCCGACCAGCTCCACCGTCCTCGGGCCCCCGCCCATCACTTCGCGCATGACCACACGCCGCGCGTTGGCCGATGTCAGATTGCGTGTCGCCAAGGCGCGCACGGCCACCGCCAAGGATTGCGTCCCCGCAATGCCGCCCGTGCTGGCCACAATTGGCATCAACGCCGCCAAAACCACCAAACTGGCGATCGTCGCCTCAAATCGTGCAATCACCATGGCCGAGAGAGAGGCGGTGAAAAGATTGATCACCAGCCAAGGCAGACGTTGACGCACCGTGGCAAAGGCCCCATCTGACATACTGCTTTCATCGCCCACACCCGCCAAGCGCAACATATCCTGTTCATGCTCTTCGTCCAAAACATTCATCGCATCATCAATAGTGATAACACCAACCAATCGCCCGCCTGCATCAACGACGGGTGTTGAAATCAGGTGATATTGGTTGAACATATAGGCCACATCGGCCTCGTCCTCGGTGGCGGCGACAACGCGAAAACTGTCTTCAAGGATTTGATCCAGCCGCACGCTGCGCCCTTGGGACAACAGCCGCCCCAACGTGACATAGCCAATCGGCATCATGCGCGGATCAATCAAAATCACATGATAGAACTGGTCGGGCAGATTGTCGGCCTCGCGCAGAAAATCAATCGCTTGGCCCACGGTCCAATGCGCGGGGGCCACGACCACTTCACGCTGCATCAAGCGCCCTGCGCTGCCTTCGGGATAGGCAAGGGCCGCCTCAACGGCGACGCGATCTGCATTGTCCAGCGCGCCCAAGATCATCGCCTGCGCGGGTGCGTCCAAATCCTCTAGGATATCGACGACATCATCGGTGTCCAATTCGCGCATGGCTTCGGCGACGATATGGGCGGGCAAAAACTCGATCACTTCTTCGCGGATCGAATCGTGAATTTCCGATAGGATTTCGCCGTCAATCTCGCCCGACCAAAGCGAAAGCAGTGCGCGGCGCGGCGAGGATCCGATTTGTTCCAAAATATCGGCAATATCGGCTGCGTGCAGCGGTTCCATCAGGGCGGTCAGACGCGGTGCATCGCCCCATTCGACGGCATCAAGAATTGCTGCCAGCCGATCAGCGTGCACCTCGTCCTCGTCCATCACCGCAATATCATCGACCATTGGCGCCCCCTATTGCCCATCCATACCGAAAGCTGTTTCATTCAAACAGGGGGCAAATCCCAATTGATGCAAATTTACCTGTGCAGCGATCTGCGCTAAGGTCAGTCAATTCGGCATTTGGGAATGGGAATGATGGATATTTTACTGGGCCAAACGCTGTCCTTTCGCGGCAATCCTATGAGCGACGGTCCAGATGCCGCCCAAGTTGACAGCCAAGGTGCCGTGGCGGTGAAAGAGGGAAAAATTATCGCGCATGGCCCTGCAAAAGATATCTTGGCCCGCTTTTCCAACGCTCGGATCACTGATTACGGGTCTGATTTGATTTCACCCGGCTTTATTGATGCCCATGTGCATTATCCTCAAACCGCGATTATTGCGTCATGGGGCAAGCGGCTGATTGATTGGCTAAACACCTATACTTTCCCCGAAGAAGCGCGCTTTGCCGATCCCGCCTATGCCCAAGAGATTGCAAATCGCTATACAGATTTGGCACTGGCGCATGGAACAACCTCTTTTTGCAGTTATGGCACAATCCATCCCACATCAGTCGATGCCATTTTCACCGCTGCGGCAGCGCGGGGAATGCGCGCATGGGCGGGCAAAACCTGTATGGATCAAAACGCCCCCGAAAATTTACGCGATACGGCGCAATCGGCTTATGATGACAGCAAGGCGCTGTTGCAAAAATGGCAAGGCCAAGGCCGCGCAAATTATGTGATCACGCCGCGCTTTTCGCCGACATCTACGCCCGCGCAACTGTCCGCCTTGGGGGCGCTCTGGGCGGAATACCCTGATTGCCTCATGCAAACGCATTTATCAGAACAAGTGGATGAAATTGCATGGGTTCAATCGCTGTTTCCCACCGCCCGCGATTATCTAGACACCTATGAGGCCCACGGCCTGTTGCGCAACGGTGCGATCTTTGGCCATGCAATCCACCTAACCCCGCGCGAAATCGACCGATTGGCGGACATGGATGCAAGCTTGATCCACTGTCCAACCTCGAATACATTCATCGGGTCGGGGCTGTTTGATATGGCTTTGGCCCAAACGCATCGCGTCGGCCTTGCCACCGATACAGGGGGCGGGTCCTCTTTTTCGATGCTGCGGACCATGGCCAGCGCCTATGAGGTCGCCCAATTGCGCGGTCAAAGCTTGCATCCAAGCGCCCTTTGGTATCTGGCCACCGCAGGGTCCGCCCGCGCTTTGCACGCGGATCATCAGATTGGCAATATCGCGGTGGGACTAGAGGCGGATTTGACCATCATCAATCTTGCCTCAACCTTTGCAATCACACAGGCCAGCGCCCGCGCCGAAACGATCTGGCAACAGATTTTCCCCACCATCATGCTGGGCGATGATCGCGCCATTCGCGCAACGTGGGTCGCGGGCAAACCCAGCCCCTAACTTCCGCTTTGCCCAGATACTCCTGCCGGAGGCACCGTTAGTCGGCCAATTCCCAGCCATCTGGATAAAAGTCAAACGGGAGGACGATTTCAGTCGCAAGACGTTCCCAATCCCAAACTGATTCAGCCTCAATCGCGATGGGGCCGATCGTAGCCTCAAGGACATCGCCACTTTGTTTGGTGCGAAAGCCTTTCGCCTTCAGCGCCTTTTGCACCCCAGCCCAATCGGTGTCAGTGGTCTCTGCCACAAATTCATAAACCACCACCGACATTTTTGGCAGTTTGACCCCGCGCCCCACTTTGGCAAAGGTTTCATAAGTATCTGCGCGCTGTTCGCGGTAATCGTGCATCTTTTTCTTCCTTTTGCCCGCTGATTCGACAAATTGCGCGAATCGCTGGCTTGATCTTGCCTAGCCCTCCTTGTATCCCGCACCATCCCGATTAGAATAGGGGCAAAGGCCGCATTTGGCCATCAAACCGGAGTGTGCCATGTCTTGGACAGATGAACGTGT
>CAWUUC010000023.1:0-2568 GCA_963924905.1 uncultured Paracoccaceae bacterium | reverse complement strand
CACTTCGGGGTGCCAAGCATCCTCGCAAATTGGTGAACCGATCCGCAAAGGACCAATGCGATAGGGACCTTGCAATGGCGCACTTGTGAACAGACGCTGCTCGTCAAATACCCCATCATTGGGCAGGTTGTGTTTCAAAATTTTAGCGGCGATTTTGCCATCCTGCAAAATGTAATAGGCGTTAAAAAGCTGTCCTTCTTGAATCAGCGGGCCCCCGATACCCAAGGCAGGCCCAGATTGGATACGGCCCGCCAAATCTGCCACCGCCTGCATCGCAGCCTTTGCAAAAGCCGGTTTCATCACCAAATCTTGGGTCTGATACCCTGTGATGAACATCTCTGTTAAGGCCACCATATCCGCGCCGGCATCCCGCCCCTCAACCCACGCTTGATAGGCTAATTCGGCATTGGCGCTGATCGCGCCCACGCTGGGATTCAATTGGGCAAGGGTCAGACGAAAGCTGGCGGACATCAGGCGGCTCCAAATAGTATAGGGTGGTTCTAGCAGGTTCACCGCCTATGAAAAGCCCATCCGCCACCCCTTTTCAGTCAGATACTTGCCTCGCGGGCGATCAGGTCTTAGGGTCCGCGGCAAATTAGGAAATCACATGATACGCCCAAAACACTTTTTATCCTTGGCGATCTTCTTTGCCTTCTGCCTTCCCATCAGTGCGGGTGCAGAGATTAAAACCTATGCCGATGGCTCTGTCTATGAGGGCGAATTTTTAGATGGTTTACAAAATGGAACGGGCACTTATCGCCTACCCAATGGATTTGAATATGCGGGTCAATGGGTTGCGGGCCAAATGCAGGGCGCAGGATCTGCACGCTACCCAAATGGGTCGGTCTATATTGGCAATTTTTCCGCAGGCCAACCCGATGGCACAGGGCAAATCACCTATGCGGACGGCTCAACCTATGAGGGTGAATGGCAAGGCGGTCAGATCACAGGCATTGGACGCGCCACCTATAAAAACGGGACTGTTTACGAGGGCGGTTTCGTCAATGCCCTCTATGACGGCAAAGGCGTGCTGACAGAAACATCAGGTTTTATGTATGAAGGCGACTGGGTCCAAGGCCGAAAAGAAGGTGTGGGCAAAGTCACTTATCCAGATGGCACAATTTATGAGGGCCAAATGCGGACAGATTTGCCGCATGGCCAAGGTAATCTGACCGGGCAAGACGGCTTGCGTTATCAGGGCATTTGGGTCGCGGGGGTCATGGAAGGTGTTGGCCAGTTGACCCATCCGAACGGCGACAGCTATGAGGGCAAGTTTTTGGCAGGGGTGCGCCATGGCCAAGGCATCGCACGTTACAACAATGGCGATATGTATTCAGGCGGCTTTGAGGCCGATTTGCGGTCAGGCCAAGGTCGATTGACCACAAAAGATGGTGCGATCTTTACGGGATATTGGGTCAAGGGTGCGCTGAACGGAATTGGACGTTTGCGTTATGCAGATGGCGCACAATATCAAGGGGTTGTGCGAAACAGCATCCCCCATGGCCGCGGCGAGATCACCTATCCGGATGGCACCACCTATCAGGGTCAATGGCAACAGGGTATCCCCGAAGGCCAAGGGATTGCGACCTACTTGGATGGGTCCAGTTTTACGGGAACCTTTGTTGCTGCAAAACCCCAAGGGATTGGGACAATGACATATTATGATGGGCAAAAACATACCGGCACATGGCAAGACGGCGAACGCACGGGGTTTGGCATTGCAACTTGGCCAGATGGCCGCGTTTATCGCGGCGGATTTAAGGCAGGTTTGTTTTCGGGTCAGGGACAGTTGACACAAACGGATGGATTTTCATATGAGGGTCAATGGGTTGCGGGCCTGATGCAGGGCCAAGGCGCGGCGCGATATTCCAATGGCGACAGATATGAAGGACAGTTCAAATCTGGCACACGCAACGGCGCGGGGATTATGCGGTATCGCAATGCTACCCGTGAAGAAGGTATTTGGCGCGATGACGCCTTTTTGGCCCCAATCGCCGTTGCGCCCTAGATAACCTCGTCTTTGTCCAAGCTTTCCAATATCTTGGCCGCATCCTGCAGTACGGTTTCGCGGTGATCTGGCCCCATTTTATCCCATGTGCGATACATTTGCGCCATGCGCGGGTTACGGGAAAAACGCGGTCGATGGCGCTGCAAAAAATCCCAGTAAAGGGTGTTGAACGGACAGGCACCTTCCCCAGTTTTCTGCGACACTTTATAGGCACAAGTGCCACAATAATCAGACATCCGATTGATATAAGCACCAGAGGATACATAAGGTTTTGAAGCAATGATGCCACCGTCTGCAAACTGGCTCATTCCCAAAGTATTGGGGACCTCCACCCATTCAAAGGCATCGATATAAACCGACAGATACCAACGATGCACGGCTTGCGGCGAAATCCCCGCAAGCAAGGCAAAATTCCCCGTTACCATCAGGCGCTGGATATGATGGGCATAGGCCATTTCTTTGGTTTGCTGAACCGCAGCCTTCATACAGGCCATTTTGGTTACACCACCCCAATATAGCGCGGGCAAATCCCGCACTGCGCCAAGATCATTTTTCTTCAA
>CAWUUC010000022.1:0-5236 GCA_963924905.1 uncultured Paracoccaceae bacterium | reverse complement strand
GATGATATTTTGCTGGTCTTGGCCTTTGATGGCGACACC
Source organism: uncultured Paracoccaceae bacterium (assembly GCA_963924905.1). Lineage (GTDB taxonomy): Bacteria > Pseudomonadota > Alphaproteobacteria > Rhodobacterales > Rhodobacteraceae > Cypionkella. The sequence goes on along the minus strand of CAWUUC010000022.1, from coordinate 5,197 downwards.
CCCGTTGCGGGCGCGTTAAATTTCATCGGGCGCGAGACGTTATTTGGCCGATATTGGGGCTGCACCCAAGATCATCCATGTTTGCATTTTGAACTGTGCTACTATCAGGCGATCGATTGGGCCATCGCGCACGGCCTTTCGCGGGTCGAGGCAGGGGCGCAAGGCGAACATAAATTGGCGAGGGGGTATTTGCCCACGCCGGTACATTCGCTGCATTATATCGCCGATCCAAATTTTCGCGATGCCGTGGCGCGCTATTTGGCCGAAGAACGCCGCGCCGTGAACGAAGAAATAGAGGTGCTGACAGGCTATGGCCCGTTCCGCCGTGTGACATCAGAGGATTAGAAAATGGCAGAACTTCTTTCAATAGACGACCGCAACAAACATCTGCCCGCCTTGGGTGAAACGGGTTGGGGGGCCGCCGCTGATCGCGACGCCATCCGCAAAGTGTGGAAATTCGCCAGTTTTTCCCAAGCTTGGGGGTTTATGTCCCGCGCGGCCTTGGCAGCAGAATCGTTAAATCATCATCCAGAATGGTCCAACAAATATAATATTGTCGATGTCACGCTGACCACACATGACTGCCACGGCCTTTCCCTGCTAGACATTCATCTGGCGCAGAAAATGGACAAGTTTGCAGGCGATGCGCCATATATCATGGATCAAAACGAACCGATTTCTTGTCTATGTGAAGTGCGGGCAACAAAACTGGCATAAAGGGCCAGATATTCTTGGCTATGTCGGCAAAATATTGTAATCATTTCGGAAACAATTTTAAGGCTATCATTTATGCTAAATCGTGTCGAAGATTGGTTTGCGTATTTCAACATTTCGGAAAAGGACACGCTGCGGGGGCGGGCCTTGGCAAGGGCTGCGCTGGGGCCATCGGCGGGGATGATGGATTATGCCGACCTTGTCGCTTTGGCAGCGGCGCTGCTGCGACTGAAACCCAGAAAGATTTTTGAAATTGGAACCTATCTGGGCGCATCATCGAATTTCTTTTTGGATTTGCTGCCCAAAACCCATGTTGTTTCCATCGCCTATATTTCGCCAGACCAGCTAGAGGGGCGAGCCAGTTACAACAACACTGAACTTAGCCTTGATAAGGTTGGATCGCTGGTCAGTGCGGAAAACAGATCACGCTTTACTCAGTTGATCGGCGATTCTCATGCCATTGTCGCCAAAGATTTTATCGAAAACCACGGCAGAATGAATTTTGTTTTCATTGATGGGGATCATTCGCGCAGTGGTGTTGCCCAAGATACAAAACTTGCAAGATCCATCATCACCGGGGCGGGGGCCATCGGCTGGCATGATGCAAACCCCAAAAAGAAATACATCGGCTCACGAGAATTTTTGGAACAAGATATGTCTGAAACAGCACTTGCCACCGCCGATATTGGCATCGGCGGTGTCGCGTTTTGGTCAAAGCGGATCGAGAAAAAGCTGCTGGCCTAGATCGCTGCCAGCATAGCCTCACCGCCCGAAATCTCGCATTGGCCAGATTCGTCACCTTGGTGCAAAATCTGCACAACCCCATCAACGGCATAAAGTGCATAACGTTTGGATCTGTTATTCAAGCCAATGCTTGGCACATTCAAAAGCATATCGATTGCAGTTGAAAATGACGAATCTGCATCCCCCAACATGGTGATTCCAGCCGCAGTCGCGCCAGTTGCATCGCCCCACGCCTTCATCACAAAGGGATCATTGACCGAAAGGCAAATGATTTCATCGACGCCCTTGGCATCAAATCCCGCTTTGGTGCGAATAAAGCTGGGAACGTGTGCCGTTGTGCAGGTGCCTGTATAAGCGCCTGGCAAACCGAACAAGACGACCTTGCGGCCCTTTAACTTGGCGGCCAAATCGACGCTTTCGGGGCCGTTCGCGCCCATCTGCAACAAGGTTGCGTTTGGCAGTGTCGATCCAACAGTGATCGTCATGATGTTACTCCTCTTGCGTTGTGGTTCGTTCGTCATGGATATAGGCTGTGTGGCATCATTCGACCAGAGGGCTTTATGGATCATATCGTGATAATCGGGGCGGGGCAGGCGGGGGCGGCGTTGGCTGCAAAGCTGCGACTCTTGGGCCATCACGGTCAGATCACAATGATCGGGGCAGAGCCGCACCCCCCCTATCAACGTCCGCCCTTGTCCAAAGCCTATCTTTTGGGCGAAATGGAGGAAGAGCGCCTTTGGCTGCGAAATGCTGCGTTTTACGCCGATAACCATATTTCACTGCGCCTTGGGGTCGCCGTGCATTCGATAGACCGTTCCACTAAAACCCTGCGCTTGGGCGATGATGTGATCGCCTATGACCAACTGGCATTGACCACAGGATCAACCCCACGCCGTCTGCCCACCACGATCGGTGGAGATTTGCAAGGTGTGTATACCGTGCGCGGTTTGGCAGATGTTGATGCGATGAAGCCTGAATTTGTCGCAGGCCGCCGTCTTGTTATTGTGGGGGGCGGCTATATTGGGCTAGAGGCCGCCGCTGTGGCGCGCAAACTAGGTCTAGATGTGACGCTGATCGAAATGGCACCCCGCATTTTGCAGCGCGTGGCAGCGAAAGAAACATCGGATTTCTTTCGTGCATTGCACCAGTCGCATGGCGTTCAAATCATGGAATCCACAGGTTTGGACAGATTGCTGGGTGGGCCGCGCGTGACAGGTCTGCGCCTGACGGATGGGCGCGAATTGCTTGCAGATTTTGTTATTTTGGGGGTTGGTGTGACACCAAACACCGATCTGGCCGTGGGGCTAGATCTGGATAACGGGATTGCAACGGATGCGATGGGGCGAACGTCTGATCCATCGATTTGGGCGGCAGGGGATTGTGCGTCTTTGCCTTACAAGGGCGGGCGTATTCGCCTTGAATCCGTGGGCAATGCCATCGCGCAGGCCGAGGCGGTTGCCGCTAATATGTTGGGCGCGAACACGCCCTATACCCCGCAACCGTGGTTTTGGTCGGATCAATATGATTGCAAACTGCAGATTGCAGGGCTGAACACGGGCTATGATAATATCGTCACCCGTGGGCCTGATGGGGCAGCGGTGTCTTTTTGGTATTTTCAGGGCGAGCACTTGTTAGCGGTGGATGCAATGAATGACCCACGCGGTTATATGGTCGGCAAGAGGTTGATAGAGGCGGGGAAATCCCCCAGCAAAGCCGCGATTGCAGACCCCGACACCCAGTTGCGCGACTTGCTATGAGGATTATCGGCGGCGTATCGCGTGGGTTACATCTAACGCCATTGGGTGCGGGCGATCAATCTGCACATCTGCGCCCCACTTCGGACCGCGTCCGCGAGGCGATTTTTAATCTGCTGATAAATGGGGGTTATGGTAATCCTGTTCAAAACGCCCAAGTCTTAGATGTTTTTGCAGGCACGGGCGCCTTAGGTCTTGAGGCGATCTCACGCGGGGCGGCCACGGCGACATTTGTCGAAAATGGGGCCGTTTCGGCGAAAATTCTGGTTAAAAACATTGCCCTGATGCGGGCCGATGACCGCTGCACCCTTCTGCGCCGCGATGCCCTGCGCGGCGCAATTGACGGCAAGTTTGACCTTATATTTCTGGACCCACCTTACGGAAAACAATTGGGCGAAGCGGCGATTGCCGCGCTGCGCCCCAATTTTACCGACGACGCCTTGATCGTCTGGGAGGAAAATGCCCCCCCACAGACCCCAACAGGGTTTCAAATGTTAGATCAGCGTAAATATGGTGATACGGTCATCACCATTTTGCAGCCCGACTAGTCGCGAGGGTATGTAGGGTGAAACAGATTTGCGGGAGATAGGGTAAAGATCTCGCATCCTGTCGCGGTGACACCAATTGAATGTTCAAACTGTGCAGACAAGCTTTTGTCGCGCGTCACGGCGGTCCAATCATCCCCCAAAACCTTGGTTTCAGGACGGCCCAGATTGATCATCGGCTCGATGGTGAAAAACATCCCTTCTTCCAGCACAGCCCCCGACCCCCCACGGCCAAAATGCAGCACATTCGGGGGCGAATGGAACACGCGCCCCAAGCCATGACCGCAAAAGTCGCGCACCACCGACATACGGTTCGCCTCGGCAAAGGTTTGGATGGCATGGCCGATATCGCCAAAGGTGTTGCCCGGCCTAACAGCAGCAATACCCAGCATCAGACATTCATGGGTGACATCGATCAAACGTTCGGCCTTACGCGACAGATCGCCTGCGACATACATACGGCTGGTATCGCCAAACCAACCGTCGACAATCACAGTGACATCAACGTTCAAAATATCACCCGCCGCCAAAGTCTTGGGCCCCGGGATGCCGTGACAGACGACGTGATTGACCGAAATGCAAGACGCGTGTTGATATCCGCGATAGCCGATTGTGGCCGATACAGCGCCGCGCCGTTCGACCTCTTCGCGGATGAAATCATCGATGCTGGCGGTGGTCACGCCCACTTGGACCAAAGGCACGACCATGTCCAAAATCTCGGCCGCCATGCGCCCTGCGGCGCGCATCCCTGCGAAATCAGCGTCTTCGTAAATGCGAATGCCATCGCGCGTCACCCGCCCTCGCATTTCGCTGGCCCGTTTATCGTCCACGTCACAACCCTTTTACAATTTCATCAAAGATAACGCGCAAGCATTGAATTGGCCAGAGCAGGTCACTGGCGCATCCTGAAATTAGGGTTAAATTAGCACAAGGATCGCAAAGTGGTCCATAGAGGAGACAAAGATGCCCAACCCAACCGCCGCCATGCTTGTGATCGGGGATGAAATTCTATCTGGCCGCACCCATGACACCAACACCCATTATCTGGCCAAGGCGCTGACAAGCCACGGTGTCCGCCTGACCGAAGTGCGGGTTGTGGCAGATGATCAATCTGCCATCATTGCGGCCGTCAATGCATTGCGGGCGGGGGTGGATCATGTCTTTACCTCAGGCGGGATCGGGCCGACCCATGATGACATCACGGCAGATTCTATTGCCGCCGCCTTTGGCGTGGCGATCACGCACCGCGCCGATTCTATGGCCCTTTTGGCCGCGCATTATGAAAAGGTGGGTCATCCTTTCAATGAGGCGCGCCAGCGTATGGCGCGTATTCCTGATGGGGCGACGCTGATCGACAACCCAGTGTCGACAGCGCCCGGGTTTACTTTGGGCAATGTGCATGTGATGGCTGGGGTTCCAAACATCTTTCAGGCAATGGTT
>CAWUUC010000021.1:0-3574 GCA_963924905.1 uncultured Paracoccaceae bacterium | reverse complement strand
TCCCCGCGCTGCAACACCTGACCCAGACTGTCGCGGTGGACCATGTCGGGGGGCGCATCGACCCAAGCTTGGGCTTCGGGCGCAAGGGTCATCCCCTCGCGCGCCTCAATTGCCCAAGCGTCAGCCAATTCACCCAACTTCGACCAGACGGCAAATTGCACCACAGGTTCGGGCGACCATGCAGCCCCTTCAAGACAGCGCCAATGTGCGGGTGGCACATCGCTGCCCACGCGGCAATCGGCGCACAGCAGTAAGGGGCCAGCGGGTGGGAATTCTTGGGGACCAAGGCCCGCCGCGGTGCCACAAAATTCGCATATACCAGCAGATCGCGTCGCTAGATCCATGATTTTCATATCCTTTTGAACGCGCCTACGCCAGCAGGCGACAAAACACCAGCCTAAAGCACCCGTAAACTGTCGCCCAACCAAGGCCATTCCGCCTTGGCAGGCTCAATAATTTGGGCCGCAATCAGACGGCGCAAATTGGCTGCAATTTCGGCGGGTATGTCGCGCAATACACCCGCACGCGCTGACAGAGACAGACTGCGCGACAGAGGTTGAAAGGGCAAAGGTTCCACATGAATGCTGCTGCGAAAGCGGGCGGCGTGATGCAGCGCAAGGGGGGGAAGGATCGTCCATCCCTGCCCGCCTGCGACCATTGCCAAAATGGCGCGGTAACTGTCCAACTCAAACCGATGCGCCAGACGTATGTTTTGCTGCGCCAAATGCGAGGCAATCTGGCGCCCCATCAAATGGCGCGCGGTATATTGGATCAGGGGCAAATCTTGATAACGACCGCCCTTAGGGGTGATTGCCAAAAACGGTTCTGACATCAAAGGATGGACTTCGCGCCCCCCTTCATAACTGTCTTGTCCCAAATCGGCCGTCACAACCACATCGAGCGCCCGATTTTCCAATTGCTCTAGCAAACGATGACTGGCCCCCGTTTCCAATAAAAAACGGCAGCCTTTCAGGTCATGCGACAAGGCAGACAGCAGCTGCGGCGTCACTTCGGCATCGAAATCCTCGATCATCCCTAACCGCAAGGTCGTCAGACCCGACAGATCAGCCATGGCCAAATCAGCGCGCGCTTCGGCGGCGACATTGATGATGGTTTGGGCATGGCGGCGAAACATCGCCCCTGCGGGGGTGATCCGCATGGGCCGCGCCGAACGATCTAACAAAACTGCCCCCAAGGCCAATTCGATCACCGTCAATTGTTGACTGATCGCCGAAGGGCTGACACCCAACCGCTTGGCCGCTGCCGAAATAGCGCCCTCATCCGCCACGGCCAAGAACACCTCAACGCCCCAAAGGGTGATCTTGCCCTGCGCTTCGGGCATTAGAGTTTGGATAGTTTGGATTGCAATTCCGCAAGTTGCCGCTTGATGTCATCCAATTCAGACGTTGGCTCTTGGGCCTTGGGTTCTGGTGCCCCCCAGCCAGGAACGCCCGCCATCATGGTTTTCATAAAGGCTTCTTGTTGCTGACGCATCAAATCAAAACCGGGCATCGTCGACATCGGGTTTGGGATAACATTCATATTTTCCAAAACCTTGGTTTGCCCATCGCGCAGCATTTCAAAACTGGCCGCCAAAAACTGTGGCACAACGGATTGCATATTGGTTGTATAACTGCGGACCAAATCGGTCAGAACATTCGTTGGCAAGACCGTATCACCTTTGGATTCGCGCTCTGCCACGATCTGCAACAAATATTGCCGCGTCAGATCATCACCTGATTTCAAATCAATGATCTGCACTTCGCGCCCCGCGCGGATAAAGCCTGCGATATCGTCCAGCGTGACATAATCAGAGGTCTCGGTATTATACAGGCGGCGGCTGGCATAGCGTTTGACCAACAGCGGCTTTTGCGTCTCGGACATCAAAACCCCCTTTTATATTGCGGTGCAGAGAAGCTTACGCGTGTGCAGAAAAAAAACAAGAGCGGGCGCAAAGGCCCGCTCTTGTAAAAATAATCAGGATGCTGCGATTACTTTGCAGCAGCAGCTTTTTTCACAGCAGCCGTTGCGTCAGCGGTGGCTTTTTTCACAGCTTCGGTGGTTTCGGCAGCGACTTCTTTGCCAGCCGACATCATCAATTCAACGGTTTCCATTTGAACTTTTTTTGCAATCTCTGCGAAAGCTGCCATGTTTTCCGAAACCATCTCAGCCGAAGCGGATGCGAAATCTGTGGCCGCTTTGGTATAATCAGCGGCGTCCGTTTTTGCGGTTGCAGCAACGCTGAGTTTTGCCAAAGTGTCTTTTGCCCATTTTGACGAAACTTCGGTCGACTTTTCAGCAGCGTCCAAAGCAACTTTCGCCATTTTCTCACCAAACGCGGCTTGGGTTTTGAATGCGGTTTGCATCGCGGTGGTGTCCATTGGGAACTTTGCCATCATGTCTTGCATGGTTTTGGTGAAATCATTGGTCATTGCAGGCTCCTGCGGTTTGGGAGGGGTGAGGGAAAACTTACCCTTACTTCCTACATGCTGCAGCGCAGCATTTCAAGGTATTTCTGCAATGCAGCGCGAAAAACTAACCCCATGATTGTGCTAATATTTTCCCAGCACATCCCAAAGAGTTGCCATTATTTCTTTATTTTATTGAATAAATTATATCTTTGGATTGGCCAAAACATAGGTTCCTGGGGCTGGGCATAGCACAGGATGATTCGGGCCGCCCAATGCAGGTGCAGCAATTCGTGCGCCTGACTGTCCCGCCAACCATGCCCCCCAACGTGGCCACCAACTGCCCTTGTGAAAACTTGCCGTGGATTGCCAATCTTCGGGCGGGCCCACAATGGGCGCTGTATTGGTGTAATGGCCATATTTGTCTTTGGACGGCGGATTGATGATCCCTGCAATATGGCCCGACTGTGCCAAGATGAATGTCTTATCGCGCGAGCCCATCTGTGCAATGCCGTTAAAGCTGCCGCGCCAATGGGCGATATGGTCCGTCTCGCAAGCGATGGCATAAATTGGCAATTTGACATCGGATAAGCTGACGGGTTGACCAAAGACAGGAAATACCCCCCGCGCAAAGCTGTCTGCTTGACACAAACCCCGCAGATATTCGACCGCCATTCGGCGCGGCAGATTGGTGCCATCCCCGTTCCAATACAACAGATCAAACGCGGGCGGCGTCTGCCCCATCATATAGGTTTTGATCGCGGGCCCCCAAATCAGATCATTCGAGCGCAAAAAGGAAAAGGTGCGCGCCATAAAGGCTTTTGATAATATCCCGTCGACTGCGCTTTGGCGTTCAATGCCACCGACAAAATCTTCGGCCAAAAATACGCCCACCTCGCCCGGGTCAGAAAAATCAGTCAGGGTGGTAAAGAATGTCGCCGTTTTGACGGGGCTTTGGCCTGATTTTTCCAAATGCGCCAGCGTCAGCCCCAATGTGGTTCCCGCGATGCAATAGCCGACAGCATTGACTTGGGCTGCCCCTGAAATATCGCGCACCGCGTCAATCGCGGCCAAATAGCCATCACGGATATAGTCATCCATCCCCACCTCCGCATAGGCGGCATCAGGATTAACCCAAGAGACGACAAATAGGTTAACACCTTGAT
>CAWUUC010000020.1:0-2987 GCA_963924905.1 uncultured Paracoccaceae bacterium | reverse complement strand
TTGGTCCGCCCCAATACCGTCGGCCCCAAGCAACAGGTCCACCGACGCCTCTGGTCCAATCAAACGTGGCATGCGATAACTGGTGCCCGCCGCAGGCATCAAGCCAAACTTCGTCTCGGGAAAGGCAAATTTCGCATTCGGTGTGGCAACACGGGCTGGCGCAGCGAGAGCCAACTCTAGACCAGCCCCCAAACAAGCCCCATTGATCGCAACGACAATTGGCTTTTTAGCCTGATCCATAACAGAGCAAAGGGCGGCCAGTTCGGCCTTACTGCCCTGCACGGGCTGGATCAATTCATCAACCCCCGTCCCCGCCGTAAACTGATCTAGGCGGGAACCTACAACGATCCCCTCTAGCGCATTATCGAGCAACATTTGGGCGATTTCTGCGCGCAACCCTGCGCAGACCTGACGTGTCAAGGCATTGTTGTGCCGATTGCCCAACAGAATTATTCCAATCGAACCCCGCCTTTTGCGGTCCCAAAGTTTATTCGACAGCGCATCAAGCATGAATAATCCAGTTGGTTCGGTTCCGTTTGCTACTTTGGCCTGAATACGCGCTTGATATCAACACCCTAAACGTGCTTTAGCTTTTGTAACCTTTTAGCTGAAAAGGGCTTGTCTTTACACGGAGTTTCAGGACATTTAGCGCGACAGCACAGATTTGCGTGCAATTAAGAGGTTTATATGGATATCCGCCGCCTGACCCCAACATATGCTGTGTCACCACAAATTGAGCTGGCTGATTTGCAAGCGATCAAAGATGCAGGGTTTGGCGTGATAATTGACAATCGCCCTGATGGGGAAATTCCGGAAAATTTGCACGGCAACCAGATGCGCCAAGCGGCTGAGGCTTTGGGATTGGAATTTCATATAAACCCCATCATCGGGGGCGCGTTGACCGCAGAAAATGTCGCGCAACAACAAGCTATCATGTCCGCAGCCACAGGCCCAATTTTTGCTTATTGCGCCTCGGGTAATCGCAGTTCTATCGTTTGGGCTTTGACCCAAGCGGGCAAAAAACCTGCTAATACTTTGATCAGCATCCCCGCACAGTTTGGTTATAATCTAGAGCATTTGCGCCAAACCCTAGAAGCCGCGATGAAATAAGCGGGTTAGCCCACCTGCAAAAGGTCTGGGCCTTCACCAAATGTCGTCTGGATGTCGTCAGACGGTGCAAGGTGCGGTGTCAGTGCCGTGACATCCTCTGTCTGCTTGGGGCGCAAGCCAGCATCTGGTATATCCAATCGAACCGCCCGCATCCCGCGATTTTGGCCCAATTTTCCGCCCCCCAAGGTCTGACCATCAATCCCAAGCAATTGGATTTGATCCAAACCTGCAGCGCCAAGGTCCAAAACTTCGCCGATTTGTAGGCGTAAAACACGGTCAAGCGGCAACGTCACTTGGGCCAAAACCGCGTCCAAATGGGCAGGCATCGCCGCAATCTGCGCCGAAAAATCCGCCGAGAATTCGTCGCGCAGATCAAAATTTTGACCGACCATGGCATCGTCAAGGCTGGGTGCCGCGAAATCGATCTGTACAACTGGTTTATCTGGCAGCGCGACCAAAATATCGCCTTGCCGCGCGCCATGCTCCAAATCGACCCGTGCCCGCAAAAGATGGTAATCCCCATCCTCTAGCATCAAATGCAAAGGGCGCGGATCCTCAATAAAGGCGGCGTAACGATATGGCTCGGCCCAAATCGCGTTACCTTGTTCAGACATAGACTGCGCAAATGCAGCTAGGGCTGCGTCTATGGTATCAACCACCATTGCCGCATCAGTGCGTGTGGGGCTGCGGGGGGCGTCGCTTGCATCGGCGGCCAGTCGCGACAGGGTCAACATCTCTATCATGCCCGATAGAATTGGGGCCGAGATCACCATCAACCCCAATGCCTCACCCGCGCCTTCTATGATTAAAATTAGGGCGCGTTCCATCGGATATTCCAACACTTCGACAAGGCCAACATGATCCACGCTCAGATCTTCAAACCCGATGGCCAGGCGCATTGTGTCGCGCGCCGCGCGCGCCAAACTGATCCGCCATGCCCGCGCGACAGGATCGCCAACCGACGCCAATGGCATCGCAAAATCGACCATCGGCTGATCTGGCGCAGCTAATTCGGCCTGCCTTTGGGCCGCCAACTTGCGCGCCAAAACGCCAATTTTTTCTGCCGTGGTCACCGTCAATCCCCAGTTGCTTTGGGCCAAAATGGCGCAAACTGCTTACCAAAGGGTTGATAAAACCGCCTAGTTCAGATTTTTTCCAATACGCAGCGGCACAGTGACGCGAAACGCGGCGCCTTTTTGACCCGGCAGATAGGAAATCGTGCCGCCACAGGTTCCCATCACCTCGCGGCAAATCGCCAGTCCCAATCCCGCCCCTCCTGCCCCTGTCGGATCGGTCAATCGGGCGAATTTTTCAAAGATAATCCCTTGAGCCTCTTTGGGAACACCTGACCCATTGTCAATAAAATCAACCACAATACGTGCACCTTTTTGACGCACAGCGATCCGCAAACTGGGCAGGTCTGCATCGCAATATTTGCGGGCGTTGGACACCAAATTGATAAAGACCTGCACCAAGCGATCGGCATCGGTCCGCAAAAAGATATCTTCACTGGTATAATTGCGTTGAACATCAAAGACGCGTTCGGGGCGGGTTTGTCCAGCTGCGGCCAAAGCGCGGTCGATGACAACGCCCAAATTCGTCGTGGTGATATTCAGTTGAACCGAACCGTTTTCCAGCACCGAAAGATCCAGCAAATCATCCAAAAGCCGCGTCAGTCGCAGGGTTTCAGTATGAATCACGCGGCCAAATTCGGCCACTTTTTCGGCAGGCAAATCGCCTTCGGTCAAGATTTCAGAAAATGCCCGGATCGAGGTCATCGGTGTGCGTAATTCATGGCTAATCTGGCTGAGGAAACTGTCTTTTTGCACAGAGATTTGGGTCAGTTTCTCGTTGGCATCGCGCAGCGCGCGCGCGGT
>CAWUUC010000019.1:0-13660 GCA_963924905.1 uncultured Paracoccaceae bacterium | reverse complement strand
GAACTGCGCCTTTCGCACCGATATCCTGCGAAGCGTCGGTGGATTCGATCCCGCCTTTCGGTTTTATTTGGACGAGGCAGATGTAAACTTGCGGATGGCCCCTTATGGGATGACCGCGATCGTCCCCAAAGCCCAAGTTCATCACGGCTATTTGCAAAGTGCGTATCGGCGTCAGGATCGCGTTCCAATAACTTTGTTCGAAATTGGCGCAAGTGTCGCGGTGTTTCTGCGCCGTCATGCGGAGAGGCCCGACATCACGCAAATTGCCCAAGAGCAGGGCCGTCGATTGGATGCCCTAACCTTGGCAGGCAAAATTACTTCGCATCAATCCGCCCAGTTAATGGCGACCTTGCATCAAGGATGGGCCGAGGGATTAGAGCGCCCATTGCGGGCTGCCGAAGTCCTGCCCAATGATCCGCCCAAGTTTCTACCTTTGGGTGGAACTGGTCCCCGTCGTGGGATTGTACTTGCCGGTCGGATGTGGTCGCGCAAAGCACTGACAAAAAAGGCAAGGCTGGCCGTTGAAAAGGGCCAAATTGTGACAATTATTTGCCTGTCACCAACACCCAAAGCCCATTGGGTTGAGTTTACAAATGAGGGGTTTTGGTTACAAACGGGCGGTATTTGGGGACGAGCAGATCGAGACGGCCCGCGCCTTGTGTGGGGCCACTTCCAAAGTCGTCTGCGCCGTGAAATCGCGCGTATCTGCAGCTTCCGTCCTGTCTCGTGACAATTTTGTTGATTATTTTCAAGCAATTTTCATTAATGGCTGCTAAATTCACACATACCACTGTTCAGATTAGTGCAAATGAGTATAGGTTTAACCTAAAAGGCGGGCCAAGACCAGCCAAAGGGGCATAAGATGAAAAGCAGAAAAGTCACTAAAGCCGTTTTTCCCGTTGCAGGAATGGGGACACGATTTTTACCAGCGACGAAGTCTATTCCAAAAGAGATCATGACTTTGGTTGACCGACCTTTGATCCAATACGCCATTGATGAGGCCCGAGCTGCCGGTATCAAGGAATTCATCTTTGTGACCTCGCGCGGAAAATCTGCCCTAGAAGATTATTTTGACTATGCGCCCGAACTTGAAAGCGCGTTGAAACGATCTGGCAAAACCGATCTTTTGAAGCTGTTGAGAGAAACGAATATGGACTCGGGGGCCATCGCCTATGTGCGGCAAAACCGTCCCATGGGGTTGGGCCATGCCGTCTGGTGCGCCCGTCGCTTGGTCGGGGATGAACCCTTTGCGGTCTTGTTGCCGGATGATGTGATCGCTGCGGAAAAGCCCTGCTTGGCCCAGATGGTCGATGCATATGCCGAAACGGGCGGCAATATGGTTGCCACGATGGAGGTCTCGCCCAAACAGATTTCTTCCTACGGCGTCTTGGATGTCAAAGACGATATGGGCCGTGTTGTGCGCGCAAGCGGATTGGTCGAAAAGCCCAATGCCGCTGATGCGCCGTCCAATTTGGCTGTCATTGGGCGCTATATTCTATCACCCAACATCATGACCAATTTGAACAAAATCAAACAAGGTGCCGGTGGTGAGATCCAACTGACAGATGCCATTGCACAAGAAGCAGCCACTGGTGATGTCTATGGATTTCGCTTTCAAGGACAGCGCTATGATTGCGGATCAAAGGCAGGATTTTTGCAGGCAACAGTGGCCTTTGCCCTGTCGCGCCCTGATCTTTGTGAAGAATTTGGCGCCTATTTGCAGGATATGATGGCGCTGCAAAAAGCCGCGCAATAGATGTGTCGCAGACTTTGGGTCAATTGATTGATCTGACGCGGCTTGTCTCGCGGTTGGGGCGGGGGCCGCAAACGGGCATTGATCGCGTTGAGACCGCTTATTTGCGGCAATTTTTATCCCAAGATGACCTTTTGTTTGGGTTGGTTCGCACCAGATTTGGCTATTTACTGTTGGATCGACGCGGCTGTGTAACCCTTGAAGCGGCCTTAGACGGCAAGATCAATTTGCCAAAACCGGGGCCGATCCTGCGCCGGCTGCTGCGTGATCCATGGCGGCATAGGGGCGAAGCTTTGGCCCGCAGCATCGCGATTTCACGATGTCCAGGCATTTTACTGCCCTATTTGTTGCGAAAGTTGCCTTTAGGGCTGACCTATTGGAACCTTGGACACGCCAATTTGACCAACCAAACCTTGGCGGCATTGTCAGGTGCGCAGATCAAGATGGTTGTACTTATCCACGACACTATCCCGTTAGATCACCCACAATTTTGTCGATCTGACAAGATCACACCTTTTGCGGCGAAAATTGCGGCGACTTCGCAGTATGCAGATTGGGTAGTGCATGTTTCGGCAGATGCGCGCGCCAAAACGGAAAGACATTTAGCTGCATTTGGCCGGATCCCTGTTGGGATTACAGCACATTTGGGGGTAGAGGTCGTCAAAGGTCATCCTGTACACCAATCAACCCCCTATTTCGTCGCCCTAGGCACCATTGAACCGCGCAAAAATCATGCATTTCTTTTGGATATTTGGGACGATTTGGCGCGGGATGGTCACGGCCCCCAACTTTATATTGTGGGGGCAAAGGGCTGGTCGAGCGATGATGTCTTTGCCAAAATGCAGTCGTTGATCGACAAAGGCCTTGTTGTCCATCATTCTGATATGCAAGACGCCGATGTGATGGGCTTGCTCCAAGGCGCGCGCGCCCTGTTGTTTCCCAGTTTCGCCGAAGGCTTTGGCCTGCCCCCTGTCGAGGCTGCTGCGCTGGGCGTGCCCGTTCTTGCAAATGATTTGCCCGTCATTCGCGAGGTATTGGGTGACTTCGCCGTTTACCTTGATGTAGAAGACGGGTATTCTTGGCGTCAGAAAATTGGTGACTTGACCCAAAGTGGGTCTAGGCCAGAAAGCAAAACGAATTTCATACCGCGCACTTGGTCACAACATTTTAACATTATATTTACTGCGATTTATTAGACGAAATTATAATTAAAGGCGGGCATTGGGCACGTGAGTTTGATTTCACGATATATGTTGCGGTTGGCACGCAAACGTTGGCTGATCCGCGCTTTTCGCAAGCGGCGCGAATTACGCAACGTCGTCAATCAAACGGCCGCTATTGCGCCTGATGCGATCTTACTTTTCTCGACGATGCGGAATGAAAGGGTGCGTCTGCCCTATTTCTTGCAATATTATCGAAATTTGGGGGTCAATCATTTTTTGATTGTTGATAATGACAGTCAGGATGGGACGCGCGAATATTTGCAACAGCAGCCCGATGTGTCGCTGTGGACCACGAAACGCAGTTATAAGCGTGCGCGATTTGGTGTCGATTGGTTGAATTGGTTGCAAATGCGCTATGCCCATCGGCATTGGAGTTTGGTCGTCGACCCTGACGAATTTTTTGTCTATCCTTTTTGCGATACACGGCCCCTGCGGGCACTGACTGATTGGTTGGATGCCTCCTCGATCAAATCCTTTTCGGCGATGCTTTTGGATATGTATCCCAAAGGCCCCTTTGATCTGATCCCATATCGTGAAGGACAAGATCCTTTTGAAATTGCCCCTTATTTCGACAGCGGCAATTATGTTATGCGGCGCAACAAGCGGTTTGGTAACTTGTGGATCCAAGGCGGGCCACGGGCGCGGATGTTTTTCCAAGATGTGCCTGAACGCGCCCCTGCGCTGAACAAAATCCCCTTGGTGAAATGGGATCGTCAATATGCCTATGTCAGCTCCACCCATATGCTTTTGCCACGTGGATTGAACCTTGTTTATGACGAATGGGGCGGCGAAAAGGCATCTGGTTGTTTGTTGCATGCCAAGTTTTTGGACACCCTGATCGACAAAGCGGCCGAGGAAATGGAGCGCGGCCAGCACTATGCCAACAGCCATGAATACCGTGCCTATCGCGCCGGTCTGGCCCAGCAGCCCGATCTTTGGTGCAAGTGGAGCGAGCGTTACATTAACTGGCGGCAATTGGAAATTCTGGGTCTAATGTCCAAAGGAAACTGGGCATGACCGTTGGATTTGTGATGTTATGCCATACCGCTTTGGAACGCGCTGCTGAGGTTGTTCGCCACTGGTCTAAACACGACTGTCCCGTGGTCATTCATGTCGATAAGCGCGTCAAAAAAGCTGCCTATCAGCGCATGGTCAATGATTTGGTGGGGCTTGATAACGTCCGCTTTGCACCCCGACACAATTGTGAATGGGGAACATGGGGCATCGTTGCTGCGACCATTGGGGCGTCAACGATTTTGTTGCGAGACTTTCCCAAAGTGCGTCACGCGTTTTTGGCCTCTGGCTCATGCGTGCCGTTGCGCCCTGTGACGGAATTGATTTCGTATTTAGAGGATCGACCTAAAACGGATTTTATTGAATCCGTGACAACGGCAGATGTTGGATGGACGGTCGGCGGTCTTGATATTGAACGCTTTACCCTGCGGTTCCCGTTCAGTTGGCGCAAAAGCCGCAAATTGTTTGACGGATATGTGCGCCTTCAACGCCGCTTGGGTTTGACGCGAACCGTTCCCCAAGGGGTTGTGCCGCATTTGGGCAGTCAATGGTGGTGTCTGACCCGCCAAACGCTGTCTGCGATTTTAGAAAATCCAGATCGCGCCAAGATTGATCGCTTTTTCAGGCGTGTTTGGATTCCAGATGAAAGCTATTTTCAAACCTTGGTCCGCCAAGTGTCAAGGAATGTTGAAAGCCGATCTTTGACCCTGTCAAAGTTTGATTTTCAGGGAAAACCACATATTTTTTATGACGATCATCTGCAACTTTTGCGAAAATCGGATTGTTTTGTCGCCCGCAAAATCTGGCCGCACGCCCATCGTTTATATGCCACCTTCCTAAGTGATGCACCGCAATTTGATGGGAACCGCGAACCCAGCCCAATAAAGATTGACCGACTGTTTTCCAAGGCCGTTGAACGGCGCACAAAAGGTCGATCTGGTCTTTATATGCAAAGTCGGCAGCCTAATCCCGGATGGGAAAATGGCGTGACAGCGGCACCTTATTCCGTGTTTCAAGGATTTAGTGATGTCTTTGAAAACTTTGAAACATGGCTTGCAAAATCGACCAGTGCGCGGGTGCATGGCCATCTCTTTGCGCCAGAAAGGGTCGAATTTGCGGGTGGTGAGACGGTGTTTTGTGGGGCGCTGTCAGATTCTGCAATCGCGCGCGATTATCGGCCCAATGACTTTTTGACAAATCTGATTTGGAACACACGTGGTGAAAGACAATGTTTTCAATTCGGCCCCAGAGATACCCAATATCTGGGCGAGTTTATGGCGCGGGATCCAAACGCGCAAATTTCCGTAATTTCGGGCGCTTGGGCCATTCCGATGTTCCAATCCAATATGAACTTTGCGGATATTCGTACCGAGGCGGCCCGCCTGCAGAAGATTGAAACTGACTTTTTAAGTCTTTTGCGAAAACCCTATATCAAGGCGCGGGTTCGAATTTGGTCTTTGGCTGAATTCATCGAAAACCCAATTGAGCCATTGCAAAGCATCCTAGATGAAATCAGCCCCCGCGCGATGCGGCGACTGACGGAGGCCCCGCTTTTGGTTGATCTGACGGGCTTTGGACAGTTCTTGCAGGCGCTGCGAAATCAGGGAATGCAACCTACATTAATGGGTAATTTTCCAATGACGCAAGGTGAGCGTAACGTTGCCGCCCAACGCGGTCGCCCCTATTTGGTGAAGTAATATGAATACTGGCTTTAGAAGCTTTGTCATTCTTGGCGAAATGCGGACAGGCTCTAACTTTTTGGAAATGAACATGAACCGTTTGCAGGGATTTACCTGCTATGGCGAGGTGTATAATCCGATTCTTTTGGGCGATCACAAACGCACCGCCATTTTTGGCATGACAATTGAACAGCGCAACGCTGATCCTTTGGCCTTGTGGGATATGATGCGGGCACAAACGTCAGGTATGGCAGGGTTTAGGTTTTTCCACGACCACGACCCGCGCGTTTTGGACGCGGTGCTGTATGATGAAAGCTGCGCGAAAATCATTTTGACGCGCAATCCTGTCGAAAGCTTTATAAGTTGGAAAATCGCCGCAGAAACCAATCAATGGCGCATGATGAATTCCGCCAAACGGATGACGACACGCCCCCATTTTAACGCCGCCGAATTTGAAAAGTATCTCGAAAACCTGCAAGATTTTCAGTTGTTCTTATTGCGAACCTTACAGACCACTGGGCAAACGGCGTTTTACATCGACTATGAAGATATCATGGATATTGCGATATTGAACGGGCTTGCCGCCTTTTTGGGGCTATCGGATCGGCTGGTCAATATTGACACGACCCTGAAAAAACAAAACCCCGAGGCTATCGAGTCTAAGGTGGCGAATGCTGCCGAAATGTCTGCGGCTTTGGCGCGTATGGATCGTTTCAATTTGGCGCGCACACCCAATTTTGAACCGCGCCGCAATGCTGGCGTGCCCAATTATTTGGCAAGTGACGCGATGCCTTTGTATTTCATGCCCGTAGCTGGCGCGCCTTGGCGCGAAATCAGTGATTGGATGCAATGCTATGGCGGACTTACATCGTCTTTTGAGCGTAAAACGCTGCGAAAGTGGAAAGAGGCGCGACCCAATCATCGAAGCTTTACGGTCATTCGCCATCCCCTTGCCCGCGCCCATGCGATGTTTTGTGCCTTTTTGGCTGCAAATATTCAGGCCGAGGCGCGGCCCTATTTGGCCAAATTTCACAATCTAAAACTGCCCCTGCCAGGCACGCCATATTCCTCAGATGCTGATTTTCGCACAGATTTTCTAGAGTTTTTGAAATTTCTTAAACGCAATTTGACGGGACAAACGGGGCTAAGGGTTATCACGCAATTCGCATCACAAACGGCTGTCTTGCAAGGCTTTGCGGCACTTTACCCGGCTGATTTTGTGCTGCGTGAAGATGATCTTGAACGCGGGTTGTCGCAAATTGTTGCGGGATTTGGCCTGTCGATGCACCCTGTCCCGCGTGAGATGCAAAATGGCTACCCGGCTTTGGCTGCGATCTATGATACCGAATTAGAGCAGGCGGCACGGTCGGCCTATGACCGCGATTATATTGGGTTTGGCTTCGATAATTGGCGGCCCTAGGCGGCTTGTGGCGCGCGTGTTTCGGTCAAAATGGCATAAATTTTCGCAGGATCATTGTTGGCGCGCAGCTTTGCACACATATCCCCATCGCGCATTGTACGTGAGACAAGCGCCAACGCCTTAAGATGTTCTACCCCTGAATTTGTCGGTGCAACTAGGGCAAAAATCAAATCAACGGGCTGTCGATCGACGCTTTCGTAATCCATCGGCTTTTCCAGACGAAGGAAAACGCCGACAACCTTATCCATTGCGTGCAACCGTGTGTGGGGCAGGGCGATGCCATTGCCAACACCTGTTGCCCCCAAAGTTTCACGTTCTTGCAATCCATCAATGATCATAGATGCGCTTAACCCATAGGATTGCGCGGCCAACTCTGCCAGTTCTTGAAACAGGCGTTTTTTACTGGTGAGTTGGCCCATAACCTTTACGGCGGGTGCAATCAAAAGTTTCGAAAGGTCCATCCGTCGTTTCCGTCAATTGGCGGGACTTACCGCATTATTTGCTGTTGCGCGGGTCAATCCAGCCGATATTTCCGTCTGTGCGACGGTAGACGACATTTACACCTGCATGCCCTTCGTTGCGAAATACTAAGAAATGCTGGTGCGACAATTCCAACTGCATCACTGCCTCACCGACTGTGATAGTGGGGATTTTCGTTTCCATCTCGGCAATTATGATAGGAAGCAGTTCGGTCGTGTCGCTGTCTTCGGGTTCCTCGCTCGAGGCTATGATATATGACAAAGCGCCGCCGAATTCAACGGGCGCTGGTCGGTTATTGTGGTGGTTACGGATGCGGCGCTTATAGCGGCGCAGTTGTTTATCCATCTTCTCACGCGCTGATTCAAAGGCGGCATAAATTTCGGTGGCATGACCGGTGGCCTGCGCTGTCAGACCCGTCGAAAGATGGATCACGGCCTCACAAACCATCTCATGTGCGTTACGCGAAAAGACAACGACGGCCTCGGTCGGGCGCTGTGCATATTTTTCGACCACCTCACCAAGCTCTGCCTTCACATGGGTTTGCAAAGCTTCGCCGATATCGATTTGTTTGCCGCTGATTTGGTAACGCATGATGCCTCCTATTGAACAGTTAACACCACCCTATCGCATTGCGCGGTAGGGCAATCCATTGATTTCATTGTATTTATAATAAAATTGGACCCTTTGGCACAACCGCATTGGGCGGGGCCATAACATGGCCGCTAAGGTCACTTGATCTCTGGCGAAGTTGGCTCGCATCCTATTCATTTGGGGATGGCTTGGGCCTTTTGTCAATAACTGTGACAAAAACAGCCCAAGATTTTTCAAGACATTTTGAAATTCTCGCCTAAGTAAACCCGTCGCACCATGGGATCTGCGACGATTTCGTCGGTTGTGCCTGTTTTCAACACGACGCCATCATGCAAAATATAGGCGCGGTCGATGATAGACAGCGTTTCAGCCACATTGTGGTCGGTGATCAAGACGCCGATACCGCGCGACTTCAAATCCTGCACCAAATGCCGAATTTCGCCAACCGCAATGGGGTCAACGCCAGCAAAAGGTTCATCAAGCAAAAGATACTGCGGATCTGCGGCCAAGCAACGGGCGATTTCGACGCGCCGACGTTCCCCTCCAGAAAGTGCCAACGCAGGCGATCGGCGCAGTCTTTCGATCGAAAATTCGGAAAGTAACTGTTCCAACCTCTCGCGACGCTTATGATGATCCGTTTCACGGATTTCCAAGACCGCCATGATATTATCTTCGACCGAAAGGCCGCGAAAGATCGACATTTCTTGCGGCAGATATCCGATCCCCAGCCGCGCGCGGCGGTACATTGGCAGCCCAGTGACGTCGCGCCCATCAATGGCGACTTGGCCAGCTTCGGGGGTTACAAGGCCTGCAATGGAATAAAAACAGGTCGTCTTGCCGCACCCGTTTGGCCCCAAAAGGGCAACAACCTCGCCCCGATTGAGATGCAAAGAGACATCGCGGATCACAACCCGCTTTTTATAGCTTTTGCGGATATTCCGTACAGAAAGGCCAGCGTCTGCGGCACCTTGATCTTTGGTGCTCGGGATCATTCTTTGGCTTTTGGAATGAAACTGGTCGTCACCCCACCTTCTAGGGTGCCAAAGCCTGTCGTCAGATCTACGACCATTTTTTGTGCTGTGAAAGTGGTTTGCTCTTGGGTCAATTGCACGTTTCCAGTCATAACTACCTCGCCCGAGGCGATGGTATAGACCGCTTCTTGGGCGGCGGCGGCATCGGTTGCATTGACCAATAAGACGTTGCCAAAGGCAAACAATTGTTCAATCGCTGATTGGTCCGCATTATATTGCACCCGCACCTCATCCGATGACAGTCGCATTTCGCCTTGTATCACCAAAACATTTCCCGAAAATATTGCTGTCCCATCTTTTTGGCTGACAGTAAGCGTTTCGGATGTGACGTCCACGGGCAGGGTTGGATCGCCTTTTATACCGCCAAAGGCAACGCCCGCGGTTTGTGCCGCGGCTGTTTGTCCGATAAGCGCCGTCAGCATGATGGCAAAAGCGATCCGCAACATCTGAAATCCGATCAGTTCTTGGGCTGGTATATCAGGTGGACACCAGAATTGAAAACAAGAAGATAGTCGCGGGTGCCACCTTTTGTTGCGGTGATCTGCATTCGGCCTGCCCTTAGGGTTCCCAAGGGGCCAGTGGCGGTCACAACCCCACGGCTGGTTGCCGAAATGCGGTCCAAAGTCACGTCCAAAGCATCCGTGTTCATCACATAACCCGTGCTTCGGATATCAACCCCACCCGTTAAGGCGGCGCTGCTGTCTTGGCTGTCATAGTCCACAAACTTGGCATCAACTTCGGTAAGGGTGCCAATCTTGCTGGTGATCTTACCTTGAACTTGTTTTGCGCTGCCACCCAATTCATTGTTTGGCACGGCAACGGAGGCAGTGATTGAGATTTGATCACCATCTTGTGTGACGCCCACATATGCGGCGTCGGTGATTTTTGGCTCGCGCAGACGATCTTCGACATCAAAGGTGGCATAAGGAATAGCGGCCTCTGGATCGATGGTTTTGGAAAAAACGAATAGGCTCGACAATATGGCCAAGGCGATCAAAGGCAGAATCAACTTTAAAAGTGTCACCGCCTTTGTGTGATTGTCAGCCCATCTTGGCATCACATCACCCCAGCCCGCAGGCAGTCATGGATGTGCAAAATTCCGATGGCGCGTTTGGGTTCGGCGGGGTCGACGACCAAAAGACAGGTGATTTGTGCCGCAGTCATCAAGGCAAGTGCATCTTGGGCCAATGCCTCTGGCGCAAGGCTGCGGGGATTTGGGGTCATGACGGCACCCGCCTTCAGGGTCATTAACCCATCCATATGCCGCCGCAAATCGCCATCTGTGATAATCCCTGCCAAATTTCCAGCGCCATCTGTTACGCCCACAACACCAAAACCCTTTTGGCTGATCAAAATCAGGGCTTCGGACATAGGACTGTCGGCTGTGATCAGGGGGGGATCGCGGTGCATCAAATCGCGCACGCGCATCAATATAGCGCCCAGTTTGCCGCCAGGGTGAAACAGACGAAAATGTTCGGCCGTAAACGCGCGATGCTTCATCAACGAGATCGCCAAAGCATCGCCCAAAGCAAGGGCCATCGTCGTCGATGTTGTTGGAACAACACCTGTATCGCAAGCCTCGGGAGCGTTTGGCAAGATCAGGGCCGCGTCACATTGTCGGATCATCGTGCTATCGGCCTTGCTGGAAATGCCAATCATCACGATACCAAATCGGCGACAATGCCCAATGATATCGGCCAACTCCGCTGTCTCGCCCGAATTCGACAACAGCAAGACGACATCCCCCATGGTCAGCATGCCCAAATCGCCGTGGCTTGCCTCGGCGGGATGCACAAAATGGGCAGGCGTTCCTGTGCTGGCCAATGTCGATGCGATCTTGCGCCCAATGTGGCCTGATTTCCCCATCCCTGTCACAATGACCCGACCTGAGGCCGCAAGAATGATCTCTGCGGCCTGCGTAAAGCTGTCGCCCAAATTCTGCGACAACAATGTCAGCGCCGCGCCTTCGCGCGCGATCACCTGACGGGCGGTTGCCAGGAGATCAGTGGTGGAAGAGGTCATTCGGCTCTCCCCAACCCAACAGGTCCAACTCTGCGCGGGTGGGCAGGAAATCAAAACAACGTTGGGCCAAATCCAAACGATCTTCGCGGATCAAAATTGCTTCTAGCGCTGCTTTTAACTTGTGCAGATACAGCACATCCGATGCAGCATATTCGCGTTGTGCGTCCGTCAAGACCGTAGAGCCCCAGTCAGAGGTTTGTTGCGCCTTAGACACATCCACGCCTGCATATTCCATCAACAGATATTTCAACCCATGACGGTCCGTGTAGGTTCGGATCAATTTGCTGGCCACTTTTGTGCACCAAACGGGCGATGTCAAAACCCCAAAGGCCGCCAACATTGCGGCAATATCAAACCGGCCAAAATGAAACAGTTTCACTACAGCAGGATCCGTCAAAAGACGGGTTAAATTGGGCGCGCTCGTCTGGTCTTTGGCAATTTGAACCAAATGTGCATGGCCATCACCCGACGACAATTGCACCAAACACAAACGATCCCTTGCAGGATTTAAGCCCATCGTTTCGGTGTCAATTGCCACAACTGGGCCAAGGTCCAGCCCGTCAGGCAAATCGTTTTGATAAAGATGAATGGCCACGTTTTTCTTCCTGTCACTTTGGGGTTCCCCCGCCATATCGGCCAGCGGCCAAGGGGTCAACTGCTGCTACAAACAGCCAGCTAAAACTGGCTAAATTTGCAACGCTGATACAGTTTCCAAAAGGTACCGCCAGTTGCTTTTGTAGCCCTGACATGCCATGCAAATCCTTATGCAAGAGGACGAAAAACCCAAACCCACGGTTGCGGCGCGGCTGAAAGATATTGCGGACGCTGTGGGCGTGTCACTGGCCACGGTGTCGCGTGTGTTGAACTTTGATTCGACATTGTCCGTCACAGATCAAACGCGCCAAGCCATCATAGAAACCGCCGAGGCGATGAATTACGCCACGCCGCGCCACCGGAAATCAGCCCAAAGCGCCAGTAAAATCGCGCTGGTGCATTTTTTGCGCCCAGATCAGGAATTGGCCGACCCTTATTATGTGGCGCTTCGCATCGGAATAGAGGCGCGCTGTGCCGCCGTGCAGATTGAGACGGTCAAGATATACGACACCGCAACGCCGCCTGACCCTAAACTTTTGCACGCAGTGTCAGGTGTTATTGCGATTGGTCCGCACTCTGTCGTGCAAACCGCTTGGTTAAAACGACATAGCCCCGTTTTGGTTTTTGCCGATTATTGCCCGCTGGACGACGACCTTGATTCTGTGATCACTGATTGCGGACAAGCGATGCATAAATTGTTGTTGGCCTTGGAGGAAAGGCACTATCAAAGGATTGCGTTTTTGGGATGGCTGGATCGCAGAAACGACCAACCCCCAAAAATGGAGCAGCGCGGTTTTGCTTTTGTCGAGTTCATGCAAGCGGCAGGCCGATTTGATCCCGATCTTTGCCTTTTTGACGCCAATACAGAACAAGGCGGCTACAATTTGACAAATCGTATTTTGCAAAACCCGATGCGGCCAGATGCGTTGGTTATGGGCAATGATAATATGGCGGTTGGGGCCTATCGTGCGATACATGAGATGGGTTTGACCATCCCAAATGATATCGCTGTTGCCAGTTTCAACGATATTTCCGTTGCCCAGTTTTTGTCGCCGCCTTTGACGACAGTGCGATTGCCGTCCGAAGTGATCGGCGAAAACGCTGTGGATATGGTGCTGGAACGGATTGCAGGCCGCGACACCGCTAAGCGCGCCATCTTGGCATCCAAAATCATTTGGCGGGCCAGTACCGAGCCCGTATAATCTGCTGCTTGCCATTTAGAAAAATTTTACTAAAAAAATTGCGCGGACGAGGTGGCTTTGATATTGTGCGCCCAAGATAGATTTATATCGGGCAGATCCCGTCTAAAGGAGATAAAATGCGTATCGTCACCACGTTTAACGATGGCTGGATCTTTGAAGGGCAGCCAGTTGATTTGCCGCATAACGCAGTTGATTTGCCGCTGTCTTATTTTGACGAGACTGTCTATCAGCGCCCCTTTACCTATGAAAAAACCTTTTATGCTGATCCTGATTGGGCCGAAGTGTCTCTGCGGTTTGACGGTGCGATGGCCAATAGCGAAGTCTATTTGAACGGATCACAAATTGGTGCGCATCCAGATGGTTACACGCCATTTTCAGTGCGGCTGACTGGCTTGTTGCAAGCAGGTGAAAACAAGGTGCGCGTGGTGATTGATGGGGCAGAAAATCCCACCATTCCGCCTTTTGGCGGTGCTATTGATTATCTGACCTATGCAGGGATTTACCGTGATGTTTGGCTGTGCGTGACCGCGCCTGTGTCGATTGGGCAGGCCAAGGTGGAAACCCCAGATGTCTTGGCTGCCACCAAATCGGCCACAGTTGCGATCAATTTAGATAACCCACAAAACTTGGCGCTATCTGGACAGATCACTG
>CAWUUC010000018.1:0-2526 GCA_963924905.1 uncultured Paracoccaceae bacterium | reverse complement strand
GTTCGGCGCGTAGACCAAATCCAATTTGACCGTGAACGGGAAAGGCCACGCTGGTTCGATCCTCTAGCCACACGGCGGGCGCTGCACGCAAACGGGCCAAATGGCGCCCATGATCCCCCGAGGTGATGATGCGGCGTTCTTCATCACTGGCGACCGTGATATAAGCGCGCAGATGTGTAACCAAATCCTTAGGCGACATCTGTAATTGCGCGGCGATAGCCAATTCATCATCGCATAGGGAAAGGGGCGCGGCGGGCAATTCTTTGCGGGTTGTTTCAATGATTTTGCACTGGCCCTCTTGGGTAAAGCTGCAAAGATCAACATAGACTGCACCCACTTGTGCCATTTGGACCATCACTGGTTCGATCGCGTCAATTTCAACCAAAGCGTGATGGCCTTGCGAAAACATCTTGGCAAAACCGCTACGCATTTCATAGGCGTTATCGCCCATCCGCATCCGCACCCAACCCTGATTGCGCATTGTGTTCACAGCACGCCAGATCGCGCCACGACTAAATTGCAGCCGTTCAGTCAGTTGCGCCAAGGTGATGGGGCCATAACGTGCAATGGTTTCCGCAATAATCAAAATGCGCTGCGTTGGCGCGTCGGTTGTGTTCAAATCATTATACATATGCAGCCTCTATATAGGGGCAATATGCATTTCGCTGGATGAAATGGCAATAATTATCGGCTGAGAGTGATCCGTTGATTGGCAGTCACCTCTTGCCAATCTTGCGCCGCACCGTCTGGCCAAATCACCCGCACTTCGGCGCGATCTGCGGGGCCAAGCCCAAAATGCTGTGGCCCCAACACCCCGCTGACATGACCACCGCCAATTGTCACCTCGCGGCGTTGGATCTGATCACCAATCCGCAATTCAACCCAAGCCCCTATCGCATCGGTATTGGGCGCAGATTGCGACAGGGCCACTTCGACCCAATTGGCCCCTTTCGTGTTATTGCGCCAAATCTCGGTCGGGCCATTGCGATTGACCACGACCAAATCTAACCAGCCATCGCTATTGAAATCTGCCAAACCAGCGCCACGACCCGCATGCATTGACGCGACCCCTGCGCGATCCCCCGCCTCAATAAAATTGGCCTCGGCATTTTGGATCAGCAGATTATTTGGATCTTTGGCGGCAAAATCGGGCATTTCCCAAACATTGCCTTTGGCAATAAACAAATCGCTAAGTCCGTCATTATTCACATCGCCAAACTGCGCGTGCCACCCTGTCGAAGGGCGAAAATCCCCCCCCGTATAGGGGCGATGCGCGGTGATCCCCTTGGCAAAGGCCAGATCGCTGTATTTCGGGATCAATGGCACCGCGTCAGGGTCGGCCAAGGTTTGAAACTTATTATCTGCCATAGAAGTCAGAAAATAATCGGGCCGCCCATCGCCCGTGATGTCAGTGCTGGCAATTCCCATACCCCAGATACGCAGACGCGGAAAACCGTCTTCTTCAGTATAAAGACGCGGGCCATCCATATTCCACAACTGCTCTTGCCCGCCTTTATAATACTCGCGGTCATTGGACACCCGCAGACTGGGCGTGCCTGATCGGTTCCAATCGGTGAACAGCATAGACAAGGTGCAAAAACTGGGGGTTAACGGCAAAGGCGGCGCATAACGGTCACCTGCCGGACGGTGCAACCAATTGTCTGTGCATGACCCCCAAGGAAAGGCCTCTTGCGTGCGGTCAATATAATTGCCAACCGCGAGTGTGGGCAGGGTATTCCCCTTTTCCCATGTTGCGGAAAAGGCACTGGACCATGCATCGCCGCCGTCAAAACCCCATGCCTCATTCGCACGTTCAAAGGTGCAATTTCCCAGACCGCGCATCACGACATTTTCACCAACGCGCAGGACCACCAAATCTGCGATCCTGTCACCGTCAATGTTGATCGCATAGGCACCCGAGACAAAATCCAACTCTGCCCCGCTGGGACGCGCCTCAAACGACAGCGGCGCGCCTTGGGCCGAGGTATTGACATAAAGCGCGGCAGGATTGACGCCGCCCGCGATATACATATCAGGGCGGGCGTCATCATTGCAGTCAAACACCGCAACGCCGCCGCCCACCATAAATTCCCATTCGCCTGCAAAGCTGTGTGCAATGCCGGCCGTTGCGGTTTCATCGACAAATCGCGGGATAGATTGCGCCTGCAGCGGGCCCGCCAACAGCGCCATGAGGGCCAGCGCGCGGATCATGCCTTGGTCCGCAGATTGACGGTATGCGTGCCGATACAGCGGCCTTGTTCTAACCCCAAATCAATCGCCGCCCGAAAATGTATCCCACCATAAAGCCGCGAGATCGCCGCCTCTTGGGCTGCAGCCCAAAAGCTGGGGAAACTGCGCGTGGGAATTCCGTCATCGACATGGGTGGAATCGTCAAATGCAAAGTCATCGCCAAAAAATCCCGTCAACACCGCTGCCGCTGCCCCAGATTGGGTCGAATGGCCAGATGGATATTCAGGAAACGGCGGGGTGATCAGGATCGGATCCCATTTGGGATCAATCAGGCGG
>CAWUUC010000017.1:0-10125 GCA_963924905.1 uncultured Paracoccaceae bacterium | reverse complement strand
CTCGGTCTTGCCGATGCTTACAGGGGGCGCGCCCTTGCTCAGCGACAGTATCCGTGTGCAGCGTGGTGAGGGCGACATCGCGGGGGCCTTTGGGGATCTTGCGGCCCGATATCCTGACCTCGCGATGGGATCTTATCCGTTCGTCCGTGATGGTGTCCAAGGCACAAACCTTGTGGTGCGTGGCACGGATAAGGCGCTGATTGCGGCTGCAGTTGCTGAATTAACAGCTTTATTTGCCGCATGACACCGAACCACCTGACACAGATCATGGATGAAACATGGCCTGCGGCACACTATCAGCGCCTTGGGCCATGGATGATTCGCACAGGGTCAGGCGGCGGTAAACGCGTTTCTGCGGCCACATCCTTTGGCGATTGGACACCCGAAGATATTCCAACAGCTGCATCCGCCATGCGCGATCTGGGTCAAAATCCCTTATTTATGATCAGCGATACCGATTTGGATGATGCCTTAGCAAAGGCAGGCTATGGTGTTGTGGATCCTGTGGTGGTCTACGCGATGGCTTGCGCCGAACTTGCTGATCAGCCGCAAGGTCACAGCTATGCCCATTGGCCACCCCTTGCCATCGCGTCTGAGATTTGGGCGACAGCGGGAATTGGTCCCGCCCGCCTTGAGGTGATGGAGCGTCCCGCGATAAAGACCGCAATCATGGTGCGCGGTCAGGATCGCGCGGCTGGTGTTTGCTTTGTCGCGTTGTCAGGCAATTCAGCGATGTTGCACGCCCTAGAGGTGGCGCCCCTGCATCGTCGGCAAGGTTCCGCGCAAAAGCTGTTGGCAGCCGCAGCGCACTGGGCGCAAACACAAGGCGCTGATACCTTGTCTTTGGTTGTCACGACAGCCAACACCCCTGCCCGCGCCTTGTATGAAAAACTGGGCATGAAAGAGGTTGGCCGATATCACTATAGATCCCTAGACTAAGTATTTGAAAGGAAGTTATTTTTGATTTCTTGGCGTATCATAATTCGACCTATCTTTGTCGTTTTCTTTTGCGGCCAAGCGGCTTTGGCACAAGAGTTTACTTTGGTTTTGCCAGAGAATGCCCAGACTATGTTATCCCAATCCGACCCGATGTCCCTGCACGGTCTGCCGATTGGACCCTATGCGGGTGACGCAATTCCCGTCAAAAACATTCAGGCCCCACGGACGCAGACGGCCTATAAAATCGCAGGGACGGGACGGCCAAGTACATTGGATTTAATGGGCGAACTGCGGGCACAAATTACCCAAGCGGGGTTCAGCCCGCTTTATGAATGCGATACGCGCGTTTGCGGTGGGTTTGATTTTCGATACAATTTGGATTTGCTGCCAGAGCCAGAGATGCACGTCGATCTTGGCGACTTTCGCTATCTTTTGGCCCAGCGCGGAAATGACTTTATCAGCCTTATGGTCAGCCGATCGACCAATTCTGGGTTTGTCCAAGTCACCAAAATGGGCGATTTTGCAGTCCCGCCTGCCAAGGTGACAGCCGCGACAAAAACGCCGTCATCCAACCTTTCCGATTCTCAGACAGCGATTGGCGCGGCCCTATCGGCAGGCACCGCCGTTGTCTTAGAGGATCTTGTTTTTGCATCAGGTCAATCAGATTTGACGCTTGGCGATTACGCTTCGTTGAAGGCGGTGTCAGATTGGCTGGCTGCAAACCCTGACAAACGCGTGATGGTCTATGGTTACACAGATGCATCGGGTGACCAAAACGCCAATCTGACCTTGTCGCAATCGCGCGCCAATACGGTGCGGGAATGGCTGATCGCAACATTGGGCGTTGCGGCCATGCGTATTTCGGCAACAGGTTTGGGGGCCGCGAACCCACGCGCCGACAATAACACGCCTGAGGGGCGGATGTTGAACAGGCGCGTCGAAATATTGGCTGTGACGCCAAATTAGGTCAAATCAAACACCATTACCAAAGGTTTCGCCCTTGATCGACAAAGCGGCGCGCTAGAAAATCAATAAAGGCGCGCACCTTGGGTTGGGTAAAGCGACCTGGGGGGTAGACCGCATAGACGCCCAATGGATCCACAGGCAGGTCAGGCAGGGCCAGTTCCACCAACCCTTGGCTAAGGACGTCGGCGCATAAAAATGATGGCACATAGGCGATGCCCAAACCTGACACCGCAGCGTTGACCAAAGACTGACCGTCATTGACGGTCAACCAACCCGCCGAGCGTATCTGACGCTTTTCGCCCGATGGTGCGGTGACCTTCCAAACATTGCCGCTAGATTGGTTCGAATAATGCAGCAATTTATGATCGTTCAAATCCTCAAGTTTCAAAGGGCGGCCAAATCGCTGAAAGTAGGACGGCGAGGCGATCATCCGCTTGCGCGTTTCGGTCAATTTGCGCGCGCGCAAACTGCTGTCTTCCAGATCACCAACACGAATGGCCATGTCAAAGCCTTCGGAAATCAATTCCACAAAGCGGTTGTTCAACACCATATTCACTGTGATGTCGGGGTATTCCAACATGAAATCCGCCAAAATGGGCGACAGCAAATTGACGCCGAAATCGGTGGCGACAGAAATGCGTAACAACCCAGATGGGGCCGACTGCATAGAGGTTACCAATGCATCCGCCTCGCCCGCATCATTCAACACACGGCGCGCGCGATCGTAATAGGCAAGGCCAATATCTGTTGGGCTGACCCGTCGTGTGGTGCGGTTTAGCAGGCGTGCGCCCAAACGCGCCTCAAGCGCCGAGACGTGTTTTGAGACAGCAGATTTAGAAATCCCCATCTTTTTGGCTGCGTCCGTAAATCCGCCTTGATCCACCACTGTGGCAAAAGCTTCCATTTCTGTCAGTCTGTCCATTTCATTCCCCAAGCAAGCAGCCCGTTGTCTGGGGATAGGTATGGCGTTGAATTCGGGCAAGATATGGGCGCGGACGCGACAATCCAAGGGTTATTCCATTGACTGCAATTGTTTCATAACTGGCTGTAAAAAGGGGGTTTTATGGTTAACGATCCAGCGACGGGAAATACTGCCCCAATTTTGCCGCAAGTTGTCAGCCCGCTATAACCTTAAGGTTAGGCGGGCGATCAGCCACATTAGAAACACAAACAGAAATCCTGACGCCAGAATGATCGGGTCGGTCAAATCCATAGGCGCAGTATAAAGGGCCAGCCCATCCAGTCTGTCCGTTTCACCAATCAAGACGATTGCGAAAAAGTTATTGGCAAAATGCAAGGCGATGGCTGCACCTAAATTGCCGCTTCGCGCCGTCAGATCACTGGCAAGAATTGCGAATATTGCTGTCGCCAGACAAACAACCCATGCGGCGGCGCCATAGCTTTGCGCGTCATAATGCAGCGCACCAAACAACAGCGCAGGCAAGATCATCCAGATCAACGGTGACTGAAACCGTGCGGCCAATTGCCCGCCGATATACCCCCGAAAGGCCAATTCTTCGGCGCTGATTTGAATAAAAAGGACAAAGATCGCCAAGGGCAGCCAAAGAGAAAACTGCGCCAAGCTTAGATTTTGCACCGCGCTTGGATCAAAAAACACAACCAAAGCAAAGGCAATTGCCATCAAGCCCCCGATGGGCCGTAGAACCCGCCAAAAATCATACCAAGCTTGGCCAAGCGGGCCAACCAGACTGGCGATGGGGCGGCGCGCTGGCCAAAGGGTCGCCAAAATCGTTGCGATGATTAAAAAGATAAAGCTGAATAAGAATATGACCATGTCCTGCGGCGATTGACCAAGACTGTCACCCTCTAGACTGCCAAAATCCATAGAAACTGTGCTGACCGCCAAAAAATAGATCGTCACGCCCAGCAGATAGACAGCAATCATCAGCGCCACCCCAACCCCCAGTCGCCACACTTGCGCCTTTGGACGGATTGGCGCGACAAACGCATTCATTGCCGCATATGCACCTGAAAATTGATGATCGTATTGCATCTCTTTATCCCTAATCGTGGCTTGCAAACAACCTGCCGTGGAAATCGTCTTGGTTCAATCTTGAATTGCGTCCAATCCTGCGGCTTTTTGCCCAGAAAATACGCAAGATGCTTGTGCCTTTGTGCCAAGGACATTATCCCTAATCTCAAGCATTTCCAAAGGATCCCGCCATGAGCACCAATACGCGTTTTGACAAATCTAAACTTCCGTCGCGCCATGTGACCGAGGGTCCGGCCCGCGCCCCGCACCGCAGCTATTTCTATGCGATGGGGATCACCGAAGAAGAAATTCACCAGCCTTGGGTTGGCGTGGCGACGTGCTGGAACGAGGCGGCGCCGTGCAATATCGCGCTAAACCGTCAGGCCCAGATCGTCAAACATGGCGTCAAAAAGGGCGGTGGCACGCCGCGCGAATTCACCACAATCACAGTCACCGACGGGATCGCGATGGGACACGAGGGGATGCGGTCATCCTTGGCATCGCGTGATGCAATTGCTGATACGGTTGAATTGACCATGCGCGGCCATTGCTATGACGCGCTGGTGGGTCTGGCAGGCTGTGACAAATCCTTGCCCGGGATGATGATGGCGATGGTGCGGTTGAATGTGCCATCTGTATTTATTTACGGCGGGTCGATCCTGCCGGGTCGCTTGAACGGCAAAGATGTCACCGTGCAAGATGTGTTCGAGGCGGTTGGCAAACTGCAAGCTGGCGATTATTCCGAGGCTGAGTTGACAATTTTAGAACGTATCGCCTGCCCATCTTCGGGTGCTTGTGGCGCGCAATATACCGCCAATACGATGGCTTGCGTGTCCGAGGCCTTGGGCCTTGCGCTGCTCAATTCCTCAGGTGCGCCCGCCCCTTACGAATCGCGTGATCAATACGGTGAGGCGTCGGGCGTGGCTGTGATGCATCTCATCGAAAAGAATATCCGCGCCCGCGATATCGTCACGCGCAAATCCTTGGAAAATGCGGCGCGCGTGGTCGCCTGCACGGGTGGGTCGACGAATGCTGCGTTGCATTTGCCCGCCATCGCCCATGAGGCGGGAATTGATTTCGATTTGTTTGACGTCGCCGATATCATGCGCGACACGCCCTATTTTGTCGATCTGCGTCCCGGCGGGAAATATGTTGCCAAAGACCTTTATGAGGTGGGCGGCGTACCAGTTGTTATGAAAGAGTTGATGAAGGCCGGCCTGATGCATGATGACTGCATGACCGCCTCTGGCCGCACAATTGGTCACGAACTGAGCCTGATTAAAGGCGAGGCGGATGGTCGCGTGATCTATCCCGTTGCGACGCCAATCACAGCCACAGGTGGTGTTGTGGGCCTGAAGGGAAATCTTGCCCCCGATGGCGCCATCGTTAAAGTGGCAGGCATGACCCCCGAAGAGCAGGTCTTTACCGGCCCTGCCCGCGTCTTTGAATGCGAAGAAGACGCGTTTGAGGCCGTTAAAAATCGATCCTACGCCGAAGGCGAAGTGATCGTGATCCGCAATGAGGGTCCCGCAGGCGGTCCAGGTATGCGCGAAATGCTGTCAACTACCGCCGCCTTATCAGGTCAGGGCATGGGCAAAAAAGTGGCCCTTATTACTGATGGCCGCTTTTCTGGCGCAACGCGCGGGTTCTGTGTCGGTCATGTCGGGCCAGAGGCCGCACATGGCGGACCCATCGCTTTGCTGCAAAATGGCGATATGATCACGCTCAACGCGGTCACGGGTGAAATCTCGGTGGATCTCACAGATGCAGAATTGGCCGCCCGCAAAGCCAATTGGAAAGGCCCACGCGAAACCCAATATGCGACAGGCGCGATCTGGAAATTTGCCAAACTGGTTGGTGGGGCGCGCCACGGCGCAGTCACGCATCCCGGTGCCAAAGCCGAGCGTCATGTCTATATGGATCAATAAATCCGTCGCAGTCATTGCCTTGGCAGGTCTGACAGCCTGCCAAGATTTTGATTTCGCGCCCCAGAATAAGACATTATCTGTCTTGGGGGGCAGCGTGAATATTACTGCACCAAACGGCTATTGTGTGGATACAAATGTAAGTACCACAGCCGCCGACACTGCGGTTGTCTTAATGGGTCGTTGTTTTGCAACGTCAAACCGTGCCGCGGCACTGTTGACAGCCAGCCTTGGTGCCCAAGGTTCGGACGCAGCCCTTTCACCGGGACCCGTTGCCTTGACGCGCTTTTTCGGGTCAGTAGATGGTCGCGCGCTGTTAAGTTCCACAGGCAACGCCGATGATGTACAAATCAAATCCGCGCAGACCCAAGATGAGACATTGTTTTTACTGATCTCGGATACAGAAACAGGGGATTACTGGCGCGCGATTTCGGGCCTGCAAGGGCGGCTTTTGACATTGACCGCGGCAGGTGCAGGCGAAGTTGCCCTTGAATCCGACGATGGCCGCACGTTGCTGGCACAAGCCTTGTCTGCCTTGCAAAAAGCGAACGCTAAACCGCCCGCTGCCAAGGTTGAATAAAATCCCCTAAAGCCGCCGTCAGCGCAGTATCGTCGATCTGGCCCGCACAAGCGATTTGTGCAATCAGCCCACGCTTTTTATCTTCAATCACTTGGGTGACATGAGCCGCCAGCCCTGCCTCTTTCAGCGCCTCATCATAAACCCTGATGATCGCCTTGCGACGCAAATCGGGTTTGAAAACTTTGCCGACCGCCGTTTTGGGCAATTCAGCCAAAATCTCGATATGTTTTGGCATCGCGGCACGTTCAGAAATGCGATCATTGGCAAAGGCCATCAATTCGGCAGCAGTCACCGTGGCACCTTTGACCACTTCGACATAGGCACAAGGCAATTCGCCCGCGCGAATGTCTGGTTGACCAATTGCCCCAACAAAAGCCACTTGATCATGGCCCATCAACATCTCTTCGATTAGGGCGGGATCGATATTATGTCCGCCACGAATGATCAAATCCTTGGCGCGGCCCGTGATAAACAAATATCCTTCGGCATCGATACGCCCCAAATCACCCGTCCGTAAAAAGCCATCGGCAAAAAGACCTTTGTTTTTATCGGCCTCTGTATAGGTGTTATCTGTGTAAACCCCAGGTGAGGTCACGCAGATCTCGCCCACCTCGTCTGTGGCGCAATCGCGCGGTTGGCCATCTGCCCCAAAGGCCAAAATCCGCACGCGGGTATAGGGAAACACCAACCCAACAGAGCCAATTTTTTTGCCGCCTTCGGGCGGGTTGATCGACACAAGACAGGTGCATTCCGTCAGGCCATAGCCTTCGACGATCTGAACCCCTGTCAGTTTTTCAAAGCGGTTAAACAATTCAATCGGTAAGGGGGCCGAACCCGAAAATGCCCCGCGCAGGGTCGAAACATCTGCATTGACAGGCCGTTGCATCAGCGCGGATAAGGCAGTCGGAACCGTCACCATATAGGTAACTTTCCAGCGTTCGATCAATTTCCAGAAATTGTCAAAAACCCCCTCACCGCGATAGCCTTGGGGTGTTGGAAAGACCGCATGCATACCCGATGCAATGGTTGACATCATAATCGGATAAGCTGCAAAAACATGAAACAGGGGCAGCGGACACATGACGATATCTGTTTCTTTGAACAATAAACGCCCCCCCAACCAGCCGTTATAAATCATACCGCTGACCATATGCTGGGCCACTTTGGGCATACCTGTCGTGCCGCCTGTGTGAAAATAGGCCGCCACATGGTCTTTAGTGCGATCCGAAAAGGTCAAATGATCGCTGGGTTGCTGGGCACATTCTGCGTTAAAATTCAGAACTTTGGCCCCATGTGAGACGGGATTTTTTGGGCGCACAAGTGGGACGATCCAACTTTTGGGCGGCGTCAGATAGGTGTTCAAATCCACCTCTAGCACATGGCTGACGTCAGGCACGTGCACCAAAGCGGCAGCCAGTTTTTGTGGAACATCTGTTTTGGGAAATGCCTTTAGTGTGACAACAACCTTGGCCTTGGTTTCTCGCAAAATGGCCGCGATTTGATCAGCGTCCAGCAGCGGGTTGATCGGATTGACGATCCCCGCCACCGCACCACCCAGTAAGGTAATCGCCGTTTCCAGACTGTTGGGCAATACATAGGCCACCACATCGCTTTCGCCGACCCCAAGGCTGCGAAACAGATTTGCAGCCTGCGTCACACGCCCTTTTAGCGCAGTCCAGGTTAGTGTTTTGGCGGAGTCAGTTGGGCCAGATAGCAATTGAAAGCTGATGGCATTGCGCGGCCCATAAGCTGCTTCGGTCATGCTTAGGAATTCATACATTGATTTTGGCATTGGGCGCGCATCCCAAGATGCCTCTGCTTCAATACCCATGACATCGCTGCGTGATGCGAAAACTCCCATGATCTTCCTCCCAAGATCGCCCTTTTATCTGGGCATTTGGGGAAGGATGCAGGGGAATACAAGGTTTGCCAAGCAGAACCACACTTTTGTAAAAATCACGTTGCGCCTTTTGGGGTGGCGCAACGCCTGTTTGCCTTATTCAGGAATCCGCAACGTTTGACCCGGATAGATTTTATCTGGATGGGTCAACATGGGGCGGTTCGCCTCAAATATTTCGGGATATCGGCTTGCCTTGCCCAAGGTTTTTTGCGCAATCGCCGACAAAGTGTCGCCCTTTTTCACCACATGAAATTTCGGCTCTGGGCCTTGATGAGTGGCCTCAACAGCGGCTACGCCATGGGCATTACCCGCTGCGATGATAATCTTTTCTTTCATTTCGGCAGAGACAGCATCGCCTGTGACCACCACCTTGTCGCCGTCAACCTTGATCTCTACGCCTTTGGTATCAAGACCGATCTTTTCCATCTCGGTTTTCAATGTATCGGCTGTCGGCACGGTATCAGCGGCAGCCTTGCTGCCAAACCACGACGACCCCGTTTCTTTGACGAAATTCCACAGTCCCATAACTTTCTCCCTAAAAGTGGCGATAGCGCCAAAAATACCAATAAGGCTATTTTTACATATCCTTTAAGACAATGGGAAATAAAATTAATCTGCGTCGTCGTGACCATCCGTAAATTGCAACCGCGCAAGGCGGGCATATAGGCCCCCTTCGGCCACCAACGCATCATGCGTGCCAATGGCCACGATTTTACCCGCCTCGAAGACCACGATACGGTCAGCGCGCTTGACGGTGGCCAGACGGTGGGCAACAACCAAAACGGTGCGCCCTTTGGCCAAATGGTCGACCGCGTGTTGCACAGCGCGTTCAGATTCCGCGTCCAACGCCGATGTTGCCTCATCCAACAACAACACGGGCGCATCGCGTAAGATGGCGCGGGCAATGGCGATGCGCTGTTTTTGGCCACCTGAAATCATCACACCGCGTTCGCCCAAATAGGTGTCGTACCCTTCGGGCAGGGCAGCGATGAAATCATGCGCGGCGGCGGCGCGGGCCGCGGCCTCGACTTCGGCACGGGTTGCATCTTCGCGGCCAAAACGGATATTTTCAAAGGCCGAAGCGGCAAAGATCACAGGATCTTGGGGCACCAAGGCCATGGCAGCGCGAAAATCTGGCCGCGCCATTTCGCGCAGATCAATGCCGTCCAACATAACAGTGCCCGCTTGCGGATCGTAAAACCGCATCAGCATTTGCAAAACCGTCGATTTTCCCGCCCCCGATGGACCAACCAACGCCACCGTTTCCCCAGGTTTTACCGTTAGATTAACGCCATTCAGCGCCGATGTGTTGGGGCGCGATGGATAGTTAAACACCACGTCTTTTAGGGTAATTTCACCCCGCACAGGACGGGGCAAGGCCATCGGTGCGCTGATATCTTGGACGGGGTCATCGGCTGCCAACAATTCAACCAAACGCTCTGTCGCGCCCGCTGCGCGCTGCAACTCGCCCCAAATCTCGGTCAAAGACCCTACAGCCCCCGCCACCAAAACTGCATAGATCAGGAACTGCACCAATTCACCCGGGCTCATGATGCCATTTTGCACATCGCGCGCGCCAATCCACAAAACCCCCACAATGGCGGCAAAAATCAAAAAGATCACAATGACCGTCATAATGGCCCGCGTCATAATCCTTGTGCGTGCAGACCTGTAAGAGGCCTCTGTCACATCCCCAAAAACAGCCCGCGTTGCGGTTTCATGGGTGTATGATTGCACGGTTTGCACGGCGGTCAGCGCCTCGGATGCGTTGCCAGAGGATTGGGCGATCAGATCTTGGTTATCACGGCTCAGACTGCGCAAA
>CAWUUC010000016.1:0-6882 GCA_963924905.1 uncultured Paracoccaceae bacterium | reverse complement strand
TCCGTCAATTTGGTCATAGGCGCGGAATTCCC
The DNA here is from genome assembly GCA_963924905.1 of uncultured Paracoccaceae bacterium. Classification (GTDB taxonomy): domain Bacteria; phylum Pseudomonadota; class Alphaproteobacteria; order Rhodobacterales; family Rhodobacteraceae; genus Cypionkella. The sequence continues at coordinate 6,850 of CAWUUC010000016.1, read as the reverse complement.
CAAAATACTTGGTGATCGCTGCCGTAAGGGTCGTCTTGCCGTGGTCAACGTGGCCAATCGTGCCGATGTTAACATGCGGTTTATTACGTTCAAACTTTGCCTTTGCCATCTTCGACGCCTTTGATTTCGGGGGAATGGTCCAGCAGCTGCTGCCCAACCCTATGCTTCACGCGCGGCGATGTATCGCGCATGCCAAAGAAAATCAAGGGCAGCCGAAAAATATCAAAAAATAGGCGTCAGTTTTCGGTTTGCGCTTCGTCTGGCTTTTTGGTGTTTTGGGACTGTAATTTTGCGGCAGCGGCCTGTTCTGCGGTCATGCCAATCCAGTCCGGATTGTCCAACAGATATCCCTCGATCCGTTTTGCAACATTATAGGTCAAAATATCCAATTGTCGGGCCTTGGTTTGCGTCAATCCAGATCCGATAAATGTTTCAGGCGAGGATTTTTCTACAATGGTCATCCGTTCGCCGTCCGGGTTCAACTTAAGACCCTTGGCATCTTCAAAAATACTGACCGTTACAATCATCACCGAGGGCGGACTAAAAAGAATAGGGATCCCGGGCGGTGAAAGGGCATAGCCGTCAATGGCCACGCCAATATTAAACAAACGCGGACCTGAATAGCGTGAAAAACGGTCAGCGATTGCTTTTTCCATAGCCGTCTTCAACTGTTCTGGTGTTGCTTCGCGTGAAATCGGGGATTTCTGAACGTTCTCAACAAGAGCTACATTGATGCCCAGCGCGAAATCGCCCAAAGGCACCGGCGGTTGTTTCAAATCATTGGTTTGGCACGCTGCCAACGACAGAGCGCCAATGATCAAGGCAATATTTCGAAGCAAGCGCACCAGCAAATTCCTTTCAGCATTTCCGTTCTGCGGTGATACGGTCTGACCCGTCGCCACACAACCATGTGGCATGATATAGGCATCTAAACGCCGACAGGTCAAAGGATCTATGCCCGCTGCCAAATGCGCCGTCGAAATTCGCTGGGTGACACCTGCGCCAACATTTAGGACGACTTGGCGCATAAAAAATCTGCGCGCCGAAGGCCCTGAACGTAGATTCAGAATATTTGGGCAAAAAGGCTTGACGAAAAGGGGCAGCCTAGACAAACCTGCGGGCAGAGTTTCTTGCGAAAGGTGGCCCCCTGTTGGGCGGCTGATCCATCGCGCAAATTTATTGGCGTCTGACTGCAGTGCACACGTCAAGGGAAAATGATGCCAAACTGGTCTAGAACTTATGTTCGCTATGTGGAACGAATAAATTATCGCATCGGCAGATTTGCGATGTATTTGCTGTTTGTGATTATGGCGATTTTGCTTTGGTCCTCGCTGAGCAAGATCGTTTCGGTTCCTGCGATTTGGACGCTGGAAATGGCGCAATTTACTTTGGTTGCCTATTATCTGCTGGGCGCACCCTATACTTTTCAACTGGGCACCAATGTCCGCATGGACCTGCTTTATGCACGGCAATCGCCGCGCAATCAGGCAATTTGGGATGCGCTGACGGTCTTTGTTTTGATCTTTTATCTGGGGGTCATGTTATATGGATCATTGGGCAGCGCTGTTTATTCCTTTGAGGTGAGCGAGCGTGCGCCATCGGGGTGGCGGCCTTATCTATGGCCCATCAAAACGGTGATTTGCATCAGTTTTGTTCTGATGATTTTGCAGGCGGTCGCACATTTGATCCGCGATGTTGCCATTTGGCGCGGTGAGGAAATCTGATGTCTTATGAGATGATTGCCGTCCTGATGTTTTCGACGATGCTGCTCATGATGCTGACGGGCCAGCGGGTTTTTGGCGCCATCGGATTTGTTGCTGTGGTCGCTGCGATTTTTCTGTGGGGGCCAGGCGGATCGGATATGGGATATTCCTCGATCCTAAAGTTGATGAAATGGAATGCACTGCTGACGCTGCCGATGTTTGTATTCATGGGCTACGTCATGTCTGAAAGCCGCCTTGCCGAAGATTTGTATAAGATGTTCCACGTCTGGTTTGGGCCGCTGCCGGGCGGTTTGGCGATTGGGACGATTCTGCTGATGGTGATGATTTCAGCGATGAATGGTTTATCGGTTGCAGGGATGGCGATTGGTGCGACGATTGCCTTGCCTGAATTAGTTAAGCGAAACTATGACAAGCTGATGATTTCGGGGGTTATACAAGGCGGATCCAGCCTTGGGATTTTGATCCCGCCCTCGGTTGTTTTGGTGCTGTTTGCCCAAATTGCCCGCCAACCTGTCAGCGAATTGTGGTTGGCGGGTGTGATGCCTGGCCTGCTGATGGCGGTTTTATTTGTGACCTATATTTTGATCCGCTGCTGGTATAACCCTGACCTTGCGCCGGCTATGTCGGATGAAGAGCGCGCCCAGATCACCTGGGCCGAACGGCTTCGCTTGTTGCGCGCAGCGCTTTTGCCGATCACAATTTTTGCGGCGATGATGATCCCCTTTGTCAAAGGCTGGACCAGTTTGACCGAAGCCTCTGTGATCGGCGCGCTGACGGCGGTGGCCGCCGCTGTCCTAAAGGGACGCTTTACGCGAGACGTGTTTGAAACCGCCACCCGCAGCACCTTGGCCATCACCGTCATGTTCATGTTGATCATTATGGCAGCGTTATCTTTTGGCGCAGTGTTTGACGGGTTGGGTGCGGGCCGTGCGATCGAGAATTTGTTTGTGCGTGATCTGGGCCTGACAGCATGGCAGGTGTTGATCCTTATGCAGCTTAGCTTTCTTGTGATGGGAATGTTTTTGGATGACACGGCGATGCTGGTCATCGTGGCCCCGATCTATGTCGGCCTTGCCAATGCCTTGGGATTTGATCTGATCTGGTATGGCATTTTGTACACGATCACCTGTCAAATCGCCTATCTGACGCCGCCCTTTGGCTATAATCTGTTTTTGATGCGCGCGATGGCCCCAGCCGATTTCACATTGCCGCTGATCTATCGCTCGGTGTTGCCTTTTGTGCTGATCATGATCTTAACATTGATCCTTGTGATGATCTTTCCACAGATCGCGCTTTGGCTGCCTGAAAGACTTCTCTAACTTTACAATAAGCCCCAATCAAAGGGGATCCCTTTTAACATGGAGTAAGACAATGACAACAAGACGTAAGTTTATCACCACGGGCGCGATTGGGGCTGCTGCGGCAGCTGTTGCCGCCCCTGTTAGCGCCCAAACACCGATCAAATGGCGGATGCAAACATATGCAGGCGCTGCCTTGGGCGCAGAGGTGGTCAAGCCCGCCATCGACGCCTTTAACTTGATCGCCCAAGGTCAGATGGAGATTGAGCTGTACTACGCAGATCAGCTGGTCCCCACATCAGAGCTGTCGCGTGCCTTGCAAAATGGCACGATTGACGCCGTGCAATCAGATGACGATTCCATGGCATCACCCACCGAAGTTACGGTTTTTGGCGGCTATTTCCCCTTGGCGCTGCGGTATTCTTTGGATGTGCCTGCCTTGTTCAACCATTATGGTTTGGATGAAATCTGGAAAGAAGAATATGCCAAAATCGGCATTCAGCATATTTCCGCAGGCAGCTGGGATCCGTGCCATTTTTCTATGAAAGACCCGATTACGAAACTATCTGATCTGTCGGGCAAACGCGTATTCACCTTCCCGACAGCGGGCCGTTTCCTTGCCCAGTTTGGCGTCATCCCCGTCACCTTGCCATGGGAAGACATTGAAATCGCGCTGCAAACAGGTGAGTTGGATGGTGTGGCTTGGTCTGGCATCACCGAGGTTTATACCGCCTCTTGGGCGAAACTTGCGCCGAATTTCCTGACCAACAACATCTCGGGCGCGTGGATTGGCCATTTCTTTGCCAATATGGACCGTTGGAACGAGGTCCCACCCCATCTGCAAGAATTGATGCGCGTTTGCTTTGAACAATCCCATTACTATCGCCAGCATTGGTATTGGGCAGGCGAGGCGCGTCTGCGCGTCGAAGGCGCGGATACCAAACTGACCTCGATCTCGGACGAAGAATGGCAAACCGTCGAAGATGCTGCTCAGAAATTTTGGGATGAAATCGCCGCAGAAAGCGAAACGAAGGCCAAGGTTGTTGGCATTTTCCGTCAATATAATGAGACAATGGTCAAGGCCGGACGGCCTTATCGCAACGTCTAAAAATAAAGGGGCAGGCCGATTGCCTGCCCCTTTTCATTCATATGATCGCAAGGGCGAACGCGACTGGCACAGACATTCATGGTGCGATCAAAATTTCTGTGCCCCACGTTTGACACAGCATCCGCAATTTTTCAGCGGGGCGTTGATCGGTAAAAAGACAACTAACATCGCGCAGGGTACAAATCGACAATGGTGCTTTACGGGTGAATTTGTAGTGATCCGCGACGACCATCACCTTGCGCGAACGCTGTAGCGCTGTTTTGCTGACCAGAATTTCTTGACCGTCATAATCCAACAATTCCCCATCTTCATCTATGGCCGAGCAGCCAAGAACAGAGACATCGAATTTGAATTGCTTGATCATATCCGCCGTCAATCCGCCCACCAATCCGCCCACCAATCCGCCGTCGCTGCGGCGCAAAGTGCCACCCGTCAAGATGATCTCGGCACTTTGATTGGCAGCAAGGGAATTTGCGATGTTGACATTATTGGTCACGATCAAAAGATTTTTGTGGTTCAGCAAGGCGCGTGCAACGGCCTCGGTTGTGGTGCCTATGTTCATAAATACCGACGCCCCATCAGGAATTGCCGCTGCACAGGCTAGGGCAATCGCCTGTTTGCCGCTTTCATTCAAACGGCGGCGTTCTTCATAAACAATATTAACCACACCAGAGGCCAAAATGGCCCCCCCATGCACCCGCGCCAGTCGCCCACTTTGTGTTAATTCTGCCAAATCGCGTCTGATGGTTTGGACAGTGACATCAAATCTTTCTGCCAAGTCATCAACACTGACTTTGCCTTGGCTGCGCGCCAGCTCTAGGATCTCTTGTTGGCGAAAATTCGAAACCAAAGTCGTCTCCTTCTTGGGCGGACTGTGTCCCTATCAATCAACAGCCACCCCCGCTGCGTCAAGGTTAAAGCACGCAGATTTTTTCGAATTTTCGTCATTATCATTAAAAGCGAACAAAAACGAACATTTTTGCTTGACCGACCATTGGTCTTGCTGCCAAGTGGTTCTCGATAAAATCGCCATAATTGATGATGAAAGAGCAGTCTTTTGAAAAATAGTAACCCTGATGATACGGTCGATCTTTTTGTGATTGGTGGCGGCATCAATGGCTGTGGCATTGCGCGGGATGCGGCAGGTCGTGGGTTGCGGGTTGAATTGGCTGAAATGAATGATCTGGCCTCGGGAACATCATCGGCATCCACAAAATTGTTTCACGGCGGGTTGCGCTATCTTGAATATTGGGAATTTCGGCTGGTGCGCGAAGCGCTGATAGAGCGCGAGACCTTGCTGCGCGCCATGCCACATATCAGTTGGCCCATGCGCTTTGTTCTGCCCTATCACCCTGAAATGCGGTTTGAGGGAAATACCCCCACCTCAAAACTGCTGGGTTTGTTCATGCCCTGGACAAAGGGCCGCCGCCCCGCATGGCTTATTCGGCTGGGATTGTTTTTATATGACAACCTCGGCGGGCGCAAAATACTGCCCCCCACCAGATCCTTGAAACTGTCAGGCACCACTGAGGGTGCGCCTCTGCAATCCAAATTTGAAAAGGCCTATGAATATTCTGATTGCTGGATCGAAGACAGCAGACTGGTTGTGCTAAATGCCCGCGACGCGCAGGCCAACGGCGCACGTATCACTGTAGGCAACAAGGTGATTCAGGCAGATGTGATAGATGGTCTTTGGCATATTTTGCTGCAATCGCAACAAACAGGCGCACAACGCTGGGTCAAAGCACGGATGATCGTCAATGCAGGTGGCCCTTGGGTGGAAAATATCATGCACCAGACAGCGCGCATCAACGCCCCCGAAGGTGTCAGGCTGGTGCGCGGCAGTCATATTGTCACCCGCAAACTTTACGACCACGATAAATGCTATTTCTGCCAAGGCGAAGACGGCAGGATTATTTTTATGATCCCATATGAGACCGATTTTACCCTGATCGGCACCACAGATGCCGACCATCAAAATCCTGATGATAAACCCATTTGCACCCCACATGAGCAAGACTATCTTCTCAAGTTTGCCTCAACATATTTAAAAAACCCGGTAACTGCGGACGATGTTGTTTGGACCTATTCCGGTTTGCGTCCCCTGTTTGATGATGGGGCCAGTTCGGCCACCGCGGCGACGCGCGACTATGTTCTAAAGGTCGATCAATCAGCGGGCGCACCGATTTTGAATGTTTTTGGCGGCAAGATAACAACCTATCGCAAACTGGCCGAATCTGCCTTGGAAAAGATTTCCCCTTTCTTTCCCAGCATTGGCCAGCCTTGGACCGCAGGTGCCGCCTTGCCAGGAGGGGATTTTCCAGTGGATGGTGTGATTGCACTGACAGATCGTCTTATGCGAGCCTATCCGTTTTTATCGGATCGCTGGGCAAAACGGCTGATTAAAGCCTATGGCACGGACTCATTTTTATTGCTGAACAATGCCCAAACTGTCGCAGACCTTGGCCAATCCTTCGGTGCAGACCTGACCGAGGCAGAGGTGAAATGGCTGATCCAATATGAATTTGCCCAAAGTGCGGATGACATTATTTGGCGCAGATCAAAATTGGGGCTCAAGTTGACACAGCCCGAGATTGGCGTTCTGATCGAATGGCTCAAGACACAAGGCAAGGCTGATGATCAGACGCCATAGACTAAAAAATCTGCAAATCGGGTTCCAACCCAAGGGGCACCTATGAGCTATATACTTGCAATTGATC
>CAWUUC010000015.1:0-2659 GCA_963924905.1 uncultured Paracoccaceae bacterium | reverse complement strand
AGGGGCAGACAGCCCCCCTTTTGTCAGCGGCGCAAAAGGTAGATATCCATGATCCAGCCGTGCTCCGCACGCGCTTTGGCGCGGGTCTGAATGATTTGATCTGTGACATTGGATAAGGGGCCAGATATTGAGATTTCATTCTTCATGCCGGCATAGGCCGTCCAATAGATGGTGATGTCCATGGAAGATAAGGTTTGAAAACTGCATTCGCCATCCAGCATAACAATGGCGGTGTCGACGCCCAAGGGAAAGCCGTGATCGCGCAATTGCCGGCCTGTTGTGACCACGAATGGTGCGCCTAAATCATTTAAGGGCAGAACGTGGGCGGCAGTCATGGCTTGAATCGAGGTAATGCCTGGAATGACGGTGATTTGCGGTTTAGGTTTCAGCCGTTCGGCGATACGCAAAGTGCTGTCGTATAAAGATGGATCGCCCCAGACCAATAAAGCGACACGGGCAGTCCCTGTCATTGCCTTTATCCAAACCTGAGCAATGGCGTCGTGCCAATCCTCTACACGGGTCAGATAATCGGTGGTTGTTTCGTCGCGGATTGGCAAATCAAATTCGGCCATGCGGGTACTTGGGGCGAATTCCGCCACGATGTCGCGGCGCAAGTCCGCCAGATCCGCCTTTGACGCGCCTTTGCGCGGGATCAAAATGAGATCGACCTCGCGCATCGCGCGAATCGCGGCTTGCGTCAAATGGTCGGGGTTTCCCGTGCCGATTCCGATTAAGTACAGATGCGTCACGGGAAATCCTTTTAGGTTTCAGATGTGGTCCAGAAATGGCCAGCAAGCCAACCAAGACACGCCCAAACAACCAGAGCGGCACCGAGCACGTTTGTCGCAAAGGCTGCTGCAACTTCGGGGGGGGCTGCGCCGAAAAAGCCTTGGGGTTCAGGTGCGCCGATCACATGCGGCAGTGCCAAAAGCGCCCCAGCAAGCACGAACATCCATGTTTTGCGCCCGTAGGCCAGAAGTGCGATGCCCGCGCCGGTGGCGATCACAGTGCCCCACCACCAAACTTGGCGCGCGCCTATTTCCGCCGCAATCGTGCCTGGCAGTTCCGGCGCCAAGCCCATCGCGGGCGCGAGTTGAAAGGCGGCAAAGCCTGCAATACCCCAGAGCATCCCCTCGGTGGGGCCGATTTTGCGTCCCATCCCCTCGGCTAAAGCAAACCCTGCGGTCAAAATTAACCCATAAGAGGTATAAACGATCAGCATGAATAGTGCCGTCAACCCATTGCGGCGCCAATCATTGGCCGCTGCTGCATGATGATGATCTGCGTGGCCAGCGTCTGCTTCATTTGTAGTTTTTGGCGTCAATTCAACTGTGACAGCTACTTCTGTCATTGAATGAGGATCACTGCCGTTTTGAAAATGCATCAAGGTTCCAGACTCATAGTCCTCGCCCAAAAGAATATATTTTTGAACAAACGCAAAATGCAGCAGGACGGCAATCAGCCCCGCTGCACAGCCAGCGAACACTGCGCTGACGACCATACGTTTTGTCATTGATCAGTGGCAGGGAAAGCCAGTTGCGTGACGCACGTCATGTGCCGCATCGTGCAATGTGGCCGATTGGGCATGGCCTGCAACAAACAAAAGCCCAAGCCCCAACGCTGCAACCAACAGCACCTGTGCCACGGTCGAAGTTGCAGTTTTCGTCAAAGTCATCGTCGTCATATCTTCTCTCCTTACTGTCCCACCGACAGAGTTTTTCACCATGTAAGGCCGGTCTCCTGGCTTGCGGGTCTGCGCGAACTGCCGCCTTCCCACCCAAAAGGGCAGTGGCAAAATGGCAATCCACTCACCGCATACAGTCGCGGGGGCGGCTGGGTTTTGGGCGCCTGATTTGGTCCGCCCGTCCCATTCCCGATGAAGCCCTGTGCTTTGCACCTACGGGCACCTTACCTCGCCTTTGTCATCCATTGGTCGCTTGCCGTCAAGCCGATACGCGCCGCACCAAGCGTTAAATGCGACAGGTATCAAGCAGGAATACGCGCGATTGCCTTGCCTCGCAGTGCGCCCAAAGGGCGGGCATCGGTGAGATTGCCGTCTGGGGCTGACCTATAAAGATTGGCGAAGGTAAGCAAATCTGCCAAATCCTCTTGGGTTATATCGCCAAACATATAGGCGGTTTTTCCCACATCGCGAAAGGCAATGGTCGATGCGCGGGCGCAGCCAGACATACAGTCTGTCGTTGCGATTTCCGCAGCAATCCCCGCGTTTTCCAAGGCCGATGACAACCGTGCGCCAAAGTCTGATTGTCCCAAGTCGCAACTGCTGCAGAGCGTGATTTTCATATGCCCCCCAAAGGACCATATAGAATCAGTCCAGCAAGATCACTGCGCGACTGCGCCAATAGATTGGCCAGCTCGGCGATTGTTGAACGGGTTAGAACTTGTTCAGGATGGCCAACGGCCTCTGCCAGCAGGGCAGGTGTGTTTGACGGCAATCCGTGGTTGATGAGCTGTGCTGCCATCGCAGGAAAGCTGCGTTTGCCCATAAAGACGACCGTGGTCGCATTGGGGTCGGCCAAAGCTGCCCAATTCAACCCAGTCGGCAAATCCCCCGTTACATCTGCACCCGTTACAAATTGCACGCGTCGGGCCGATAACCGTCGTGTCAGTGGAATGCCTGCCGCCGCCGCCGCCGCCG
>CAWUUC010000014.1:0-6242 GCA_963924905.1 uncultured Paracoccaceae bacterium | reverse complement strand
AAAAAAGCTATGATGGCGTGTCGCTGGTGGTCAAAGATCTGAATCTCTTGATTGGTAAGGGCGAGTTTTTGACGATGCTTGGCCCGTCTGGGTCGGGCAAAACCACGTGTTTGATGATGCTGGCTGGGTTTGAAACGGCCACGCATGGCGAAATCACCTTGGATGGTCGCCCAATCAATCAAGTGCCGCCGCATAAGCGCGGCATTGGCATGGTGTTTCAAAACTATGCACTTTTTCCACATATGACCGTGGGGGAAAATCTGTCTTTTCCCCTAGAAGTCCGTGGAATGGGCAAATCTGACCGCGAGACAAAGGTCATGCGCGCGCTGGGTATGGTGCAGATGGGCAGTTTTGTGAACCGCCGTCCCGCGCAATTGTCAGGGGGGCAGCAGCAACGGATCGCCCTAGCGCGAGCTTTGGTATTTGATCCTACGCTTGTCCTAATGGATGAACCTTTGGGCGCGCTCGACAAACAACTGCGCGAACATATGCAGTTTGAAATCAAACATTTGCACGAAACTTTGGGCATCACGGTCGTCTATGTCACCCATGATCAAGGCGAGGCGCTGACCATGTCCGACCGTGTCGCGGTGTTCAATGATGGACGCATTCAGCAATTGGCCACGCCGTCCGATCTTTATGAACGTCCAGAAAATTCCTTTGTGGCCCAGTTCATCGGTGAAAATAACAAACTGTCGGGCGAGGTTGTCGAAACTGGCAAGGACACCTGCCAAGTGCGTCTTGATTCTGGCGAAGTGATTGTGGCCACCCCCGTCAATGTCGCCAAAAAGGGCGAACGCACACTGGTGTCCATCCGCCCTGAACGCATTGAGTTCAAGGATGAAATGATGCCCGAGGGTGCAACAACCATAGACGCCGAAGTGTTGGAATTTATTTATATGGGCGATTTGTTTCGCACCCGACTTCGTGTCGCAGGCAGCGATGATTTCGTCATCAAATCCAGAAATACCCAAGGACAACGAATGTTGGCACCGGGTGAAAAGATCAAGATCGGTTGGGCGCCACAAGATGCCCGTGCGCTTGATCCGATGTGATCCCCCTTTGGGGGCAGGCCCTTGGGACGCGGCCAATTCAGACGTCTCATCACCAAACAGGGAGCTAAAAATGAAAAAAATCCTTTTGCTATCCAGTGCATTGACGGTGGCGGCCTTTGCCGCCCAAGCTGAAGTGCGCGTTATGTCTTGGGGGGGGGCCTATGGGGCTGCCCAAACCGAGGCCCATGTAAAACCCTTTACCGCGCAAACTGGCGTGACCGCCACAATGCAAGACAGCGATAACCCTGCCACCCCGATCAAAGCTATGGTCGAGGCGGGCAATGTCACCGTTGATGTTGCATCGGTTGAATATGCCGACGCCATTCGTCTGTGCGACGAAGGTCTTTTGGAACCTATCGATATCAATTCTCTGCCTGATGGCACAGACGGAACGCCTGCCGCCCAAGATTTCATCGCGGGTGCTGTGACCGATTGCGGCGTATCAACCGATATCTGGGCCACCGTGTTTGCCTTTGACGAATCGAAATACGCCGCTAACCCCCCGATGACCGCTGCCGACTTTTTCGATTTGGAGAAATTCCCCGGCAAGCGTGGCGTTCGCAAGGGTGCCAAGGCTGTTTTAGAATTTGCTTTGATGGGTGACGGTGTTGCCCCTGCAGATGTTTACGCAACTTTGGCCACGCCAGAGGGTCTGGACCGCGCCTTTGCAAAACTGGACACGATTAAGTCCGAAGTCGTTTGGTGGGAAGCGGGTGCACAAGCGCCACAATTGCTGGCTGACGGCGAAGTCGTGATGACGACCGCCTATAATGGCCGCGTCTTTAACGCCGCTTTGGCCGAAGGTAAGCCCTTCAAAATCGTCTGGGACGCGCAAATCTTTGAAAATGAAATGTATGTCATTCCAAAGGGTTCACCCAACAAGGATGCCGCTCTTGATTTCATCAAATATGCGACCTCAACCGATGGATTGCGCCAACAAGCACAATACATTTCTTATGGTCCAGCGCGGATGTCTTCGTTGAAAGACGAGCTGATCTTTAGCGATGGTAAGACCGTTATGGCCCCCCATATGCCAACAGCGCCCGAAAACATGACGAATGCGCTGGAATCGGATTGGACATTCTGGGTCGATCGCAACGCTGAAATGAACGAGCGTTTTAACGCTTGGTTGGCAACAAACTAAGCTTTTGGGGCAGGGGGGACCCTCTGCCCCAATTCACCTTTGATTGAAATCGAGATCGCGATGGCCGCAAATGCCACATCTGAAATGTTAACCACCAGCGATGGTCGGCCTCTAAAGGCGGCGTTGATCCGCGCCCAAGGCCGCGCCCGCCGCCGCGCTTTTTTATTGGTGGCCCCGCTTTTGGCCTTTATTTTGTTGACCTTTATCGTCCCGATTGGGCAGATGCTGCATCGTTCGGTCTATCATGACGGTTTTTCATCCAGTGCGCCTTTGACCAGCGCATGGCTGAACAGTACGGAATCGGGCACCCCCCCAGATGAGGCCGCCTATGCCGCACTTGCTGCTGATTTTGTGCAGATGAAGGCAGATCGTTCGGCAGGGATTGCAGGCACACGGGTGAATTATAATCTGCCCGAAACGCGATCCTTATTTACGGCAACTGCGCGCGGTGCGGATGCGCTGATACCACCTTATAAAGAGGCGTTTTTAGCGGTTGATCCAAAGTGGGGCGATTTGGCAGTTTGGCAGGCAATGCGATCATCGGCCAATGCCTATACGATGGACTTCTATCTGGTTGCGACCGATAACCGCCGCGATGCAGATGGCAACATCGAAAAAGTCCCAGAAAACCGACGTATATATCTGTACCTTTACGTCAAAACCTTTGTGATCGCAGGGGTGATCACCCTTCTTTGTTTGGTCTTGGCTTTCCCGGTGGCGCATTTGCTGGCCGTATTGCCCATGGCGCGGGCGAATTTGCTGATGATTTTGGTGCTGCTGCCGTTTTGGACATCACTATTGGTGCGGACCACATCTTGGATCGTTTTGTTGCAAGGGCAGGGCGTGGTTAACGATGTGGGGGTCGCCATTGGGTTGGTCGATGATCAAGACCGATTGTCGATGATGTATAACCTGCTGGGCACGATCATTGTCATGACGCATGTTTTGCTGCCCTTTATGATCTTGCCGCTTTATTCTGTGATGAAAGTCATTCCGCCGTCCTATGCACGCGCAGCGCGCAGCTTGGGCGCGACCAGTTGGACAACCTTTCGTCGCATCTATCTGCCGCAAACCCTGCCAGGTATTGGTGCGGGGGCCTTGTTGGTGTTCATTATCTCAATTGGGTATTTCATCACGCCTGCCCTTGTTGGCGGCGCAGACGGTCAGTTATTTTCCAATCTGATTGATTTCAATATGAAAAACTCGAACTGGTCTTTGGCTGCGGCCCTGTCGGCGATGCTGCTGGCGGGGGTTTTGGTGCTCTATTGGCTCTACGATCGTTTGATCGGCATCGCCAATCTGAAACTCGGGTAAGGAGAATCCCATGGCCCTTCCCACATATGCGTCCCCCCTCGAAAGGATTTGGCACTATATTTATTTGGGCCTTTGCACCGCCATTTTTATCTTTTTGATCGCGCCGATCTTGGTGGTGATCCCGCTTTCATTCAATGTGGAGCCGTATTTTACTTTTACAGAAAAGATGCTCAGCTTTGATCCTGCAGGCTATAGTTTGCGTTGGTATGATGAATTGGTCACAGCGGGGATGCACACGCCCGATGGGATGCGTGATGGTGCATGGTGGTCAGCAGCATGGACTGAATCGACATGGATAAAGGCCGCAAAAAATTCCGTGATCATCGGGTTTTGGGCTACGATTTTGGCGACAACCTTGGGGACTTTGGCAGCATTGGGGCTGTCCCGCCCTGAAATGCCCTATCGCCGTGCGATTATGGCGATCCTGATTTCGCCGATGATCGTCCCAATCATCATCATCGCCACAGGGCTGTTCTTTTTCTATTCCAGCCCTTGTGGCATTATTGGCTTTGAATGTGGCCGCCTGACTGCGACCTATATCGGGGTGATCATGGCGCACGCGACCTTGGGCATCCCGTTTGTGATCATCACGGTGACAGCCACATTGTCAGGTTTTGATCAATCCTTGATCCGTGCGGCGGCCAGTTTGGGGGCCAGTCCGCGTATCACATTCTTCAAGGTGATCATGCCGCTGATCCTGCCCGGGATCATTTCGGGCGGGCTGTTTGCCTTTGTGACCTCATTTGATGAGGTGGTGGCTGTTTTGTTCTTGGCAGGGCCAGATCAACAAACCGTGCCGCGCCAAATGTGGAATGGGATCCGCGAGGCGATCAGCCCCGCCATTTTGGCTGTCGCGACGATTTTGGTGATTATTTCCACCTTGCTTTTGGCAACCGTGGAATTGCTTCGCCGCAGATCCGAAAAACTGCGCGGCGTGTCACCGCATTAAGGGAAGATTATGTCTGGACATGGGTATGATCAGGGACGGTTGAACCTGCCTTTCGTGGGAATTTCTACATTTGCCAAGCGGCCCTATGTGGCGGATTGGTCTTCGATTGATGCTGATGTGGCCGTTATGGGTGCGCCTTATGATTTCGGCACACAATTTCGGGCGGGGGCGCGATTTGGTCCGCGCGCTGTGCGCGAAGCCTCGACCTTGTTCAGCTTTGGTCATGCGGGGGCCTATGATCATGAAGATGATTGCACTTATTTACCGGCATCGGTTCGCATCGTCGATATTGGGGACGCTGACATCATTCACACCGATACTGCGCGCAGTCATGCCAATATCAAAACGGGCGTTCAGGCGATGCTGGCGGCAGGGGCATTGCCGGTGGTCATTGGTGGCGATCATTCGGTCAATATCCCAATCATTGACGCGTTCGAGGGGCAAGGCGACATCCATATTCTGCAAATTGATGCCCATTTGGATTTTGTCGACCTGCGTCATGGCGTCAGTGTGGGCCACGGCAGCCCAATGCGCCGCGCGGCCGAAAAACCATGGGTCACGGGTCTGACCCAAGTTGGCATCCGGAACGTCTCCTCAACCGCCCGCGAAGGCTATGAGGCGGCCCGCGCCATGGGATCAGATATTCTCTCGGTCCGCCAAGCCCGCGCTTTGGGTCCAAAGGGCGTGATTGCCCGTATCCCCAAAGGGGCGCGGATCTATGTCACGATTGATATCGACGGATTTTGTCCCTCTATCGCTGCGGGAACAGGCACGCCCAGCCATGGCGGCTTTTTATATTATGATGTCTTGGAAATGCTGCAAGAATTGACCCTGCACCATCATGTGGTGGGCGTTGATTTGGTCGAGGTTGCGCCCGATTACGATCACAGTCAATCGACCGCCATCTTAGGCGCACAAATACTGCTGAACTTTTTGGGCTTTATCTTTCATGCTCGTGGGGCCGTTTAGGGCAAGATATGCAGCCAGGCCCAAACGGTCAGAATTGAAACCCCCGTTCCAATCAAAAGGGCAGAGGCCGCAACGCGTTTTCCCACCCCAAACAAATGCGCGAACATATAGGCATTGACCCCTGGGGCCATCGCGGCGGTCAGCGTGGCGGATCGCAGCGCATCACGGTCCAGTTGAAACACCCCCCGCCCAAGGCCATAAGCAATAGCAGGGTGAACGATTAATCCCGCAATACAGACAGTGGCAATTAGGCCCGCATCGCCTTCGGGACGATAGCGAAATAACACGCCGCCCAATCCAAACAGCGCGGCAGGAATTCCAGAACGGGCAATCATATCAATGGCCGTTGTTGTGAACTGCGGCATCACAAGACCCGATAGGTTCACTGCAAAACCACAGATAATCCCAATTACCAATGGCTGGGTCAGGATTTTTTTCAAACCTGTTTCAATCATCCCTTTGCTGCCGTCTGATTGCGCCAGCACCATCACAGAAATCCCAAAAGTATAAAGTAAAGGCGCATGGATCGAGATGATGGCGAAATTTCCTGCAAGCGCCCCTGCACCATAGGCATTTTCCGTGATGGGCAAGCCCAACAATAAGGTATTTGAAAAGTATCCCGTAAAGGCTATCGCCACACTATCAGGCCAAGCCCTGCGAAACCCAAACTTTGCGATCAACAGGCAAAACCCAAAGGCGGAAAACGCCCCACCATAAAAAGACGCCATCAACCCGATGTTATACGCAACACTTAGGTCAATCGCGGCAATGGATTTGAACAGCAAAATCGGAATAGCAAAAGATTGTGCAT
>CAWUUC010000013.1:0-2779 GCA_963924905.1 uncultured Paracoccaceae bacterium | reverse complement strand
GATCGTCACCATTGGCGGCGCATCGGTTGGCGATCATGATTTGGTGGGCACAGTCGCCCAAGATTTAGGCCTTGAACGCGCCTTTTGGAAAATCGCCATGCGCCCTGGAAAACCACTGATGGCAGGCCGCATGATGGAGCGCGCAATGTTGGGACTGCCTGGGAACCCTGTCTCGGCAATTGTCTGCGCGCATTTGTTCATGATCCCGATGTTGCGCGCAATGCAAGGACTGCCACCCGCACCCCCTCCGCAAACAGCAATCTTGGGCACAGATGTTGGTCCGACCGGACCACGCAGCCATTATATGCGGGCGCGCGTCCTAGATGGGGTCATCACACCCTTTGAAAAACAAGACTCTGCCTTATTGTCAATTTTAACCGAGGCAAACGCCCTGTTGATCCGCCCCCTTGGCGACACAGCCCAAGCGACAGGCGCAAAGGTAAGTTATATTCCTTTGTAAGCAGACAAGTTAAAAACACTTGACACAAAGCAAGAACACGGGCAGAACATACGGGCAACATTCATGGAAGGGTCCGATCATGTTGACACGTAAACAACTGGAACTGCTGGATTTCATAAAAACCCGCATGGATCAGGACGGTGTCCCCCCTTCCTTTGACGAAATGAAAGACGCGCTGGATTTGCGGTCAAAGTCGGGCATTCATCGTCTGATCACGGCGCTCGAAGAGCGTGGGTTTATCCGCCGTCTTGCACATCGTGCACGCGCCTTGGAAATCTTAAAACTACCAGAATCAATGGAAAAACCTGGTTACAAATCAGGCTTTACACCGCGGGTGATTGAGGGTGACAAACCCGATATGCCGCGTAAAGCCCTGTCGATTGAAATCGTGCATGCATTGGAACTGCCTGTGATGGGACGCATTGCGGCGGGGGTTCCGATTGAGGCTATTCAACAAATCTCGCATCATGTGGCAGTGCCTGGGTCAATGTTGTCGGGGCGCGGCGAACATTATGCTTTGGAAGTCAAAGGCGATTCCATGATTGAGGCGGGGATAAATGACGGGGATATCGTTGTGATCTGCCAACAATCCACCGCAGAAAATGGCGACATTGTTGTGGCTTTGGTCGAAGATGCAGAGGCCACGTTGAAACGTTTTCGGCGTCGGGGCAATATGATCGCGCTCGAAGCGGCAAACCCTGCCTATGAAACGCGGGTGCTACCAGATCATCTGGTCAAGGTACAAGGTCGTCTGGTGGGTCTGATCCGCAGTTATTAGGGGGTGATGCGGATCGGCGCGATCACGGGGCGATCATTGTGCCATATGCGCCGATGCGCGCGCGATGGGTAAAGCGTTAATTCGCCCTTCCGCCAATATCCGCCCATTGCCCCTGTTTTGTCCAAAATATCGCGGTCAATGCGCAAACACGGTCCATCTGGCAGCAATGACGGGTCCAAAGATTCGGGAATAATGACCAAATCATGTGCAGCGCAGGCCGCAACAAAGGCCGCTTGGGCCGCCTTGCCTGTCAAAACGACACCGCTCAGACTGCCAATTGAGAAAGATCGCGCTGTCAATGGGCCCAGAAATCCACGGCGTTGGGCGGCATCGGATTGGATCGCCAAATCCCCATCATCAAGCAGCCAGCTTTGTGCAGAAAATCCTGCCCCCGTGGGCGTGGAAATCGCCCGCCCTTGATCCATCATCAATCCCACCAATCGCCCATCCTTGCTGATAAGGATATCTGGCCGCGGTGTTATGGCCCAAAACACCCCCCCTATTGCCAAGACAGGCAGCCCCCACCAGCGCAGTCGTCCCCGCCAAACCAAAAGCCAGATCCCGCCAAGGGTCAAAATTGGCAAAACGATCGGCTGTGGGGCCAAAATCGCTGTCACTGAACCTTCTAATCCAGCCACCCAATGCGCGATAAATAGGATCCAGCGGGCAGATTGTTCCAACACCCAAAGTGCAGGGCCCGCCAAACCAAAGGGGGCGAGCAACGCCACAACGGCCCCCGCCGCCATCAGGGACGACATCGCGGGCGCCGTCAAAACATTTGCCAAAAGCCCGTAATCGGTGAAACGATTGAAATGCGCCGCCGCAAAAGGTGCCGTGGCAATCCCAGCCAAAAATGATGTGAGAACCGTCGCATAGATAAAAATCATTCCGCGCGGCAAGCGCTGTGCTAGAATTTGGCGATCCAAAATATTATAGCCTGCGATCAAAATGGCCGTTGCTGCATATGACAGTTGAAACCCGGGATCCAACAGGGATTCAGGTTGCCAAATCAATAAGATGACAGCCGAAATTGCGACAGACCGCATTGTCAGCGCCCTTCGGTCCAAAAGAACGGCCCCCAACATCACCGCGATCATCAAAAATGCGCGTGTTGTGGCCACATTGGCCCCCGACAACAGCAAATAGAAAAACGCCACCGCCAAGGCGATCACTGCCGCAATCTTTTTTGCATTGACCCGCAACGCCAGCACAGGAACCAAGGCCACCCCATAGCGCACCAAAACAAACACAAATCCTGACAGAAACGCCAGATTCATGCCCGAAATCGCCAACAAATGCGCCAGATTGCTGTCGCGCAAGGCCGCGACCGTGTCTTGGGTGATCCCCGATCGATCCCCAGTCATAGCCCCTGATGCAAACGCCCCCGCAGCATTCGGGATGGCCGCCATGAGTGCATCTGATAAATATGTTCGCAGACGATCAATGGGCTGCGCACCCACCTCGGCCTCTTGCCAAACCAGCACGGGACTGCGTGAATAGCCAACGGCCCCGAGACCCTTAAAAAATGCAGTGCGGCGAAA
>CAWUUC010000012.1:0-5967 GCA_963924905.1 uncultured Paracoccaceae bacterium | reverse complement strand
ATTCTAATATATTGCGCTACAGCATACATTCACATTACTGCGACTGGCTATTATCTATTTGAACTTTGGTTTAGATATTTCGCCAACGGGGAAAATGTAGGGGGGCGTGATCATGCCTTATGACTTGCGCCACGCCCATCGCGGTGTATTCTGCAAGCGCAAACAATTCCTGCATTGCAGAAAGTCTTCATGTTAACCCAGTTCACAGAAATCACCCAAACTGCTGATATCCGTACCAATGCCCATGGGTGGCGGGCAAAATGTTTGCAACGTTTGATCCGTATCGGGCTGCCTGTGCCTGAAACGGTGGCCTTGCCTTCGGCCAGTTTGCGGGCCATCGCGGCTGGTCAATCGGTGGATGTTGCCGCGATATTGGAGCATTTTGGCCCTGATGCGTTGATTTCAGTGCGGCCAAGCCCTGCCAATCCTGATTGGGGTGGACCTTCGACGGTCTTAAATATTGGAATGAATGCGGCGCGCCATGCTGACTTAATTGAGACACATGGCAAAGTTGCGGCCGATGCGCTTTATTTACGATTTGTGCGGGGTTATGCCACGCATGTGGCCCGTTTGGATCCTGATATGTTTCATTCAGGATCTCCCACGGCTTTGCGCGATGCGTTGATGCAATATGAGCGTGAGATGGATGAACCCTTTCCCGAAACTGCCGCGCAGCAGTTGACGGAAGTGTTGCGATCGATGGCGCGGGCGTGGGAAGGGACATCGGCACGGCTTTTGCGTCAAGCCAAGGGAGCGCCTGCCGAGGCCTCTTTGGGACTGGTTGTGCAAGAAATGGCGCAAGGCATTGGGCAGGGGATCTCAGGCTCTGGTGTTATTCAATTTATTGATCCCATTACGGGAGACGCGCAAATTACCGGGCGCTATCTGGGGCAAAGTCAGGGGCGGGATGCCTTGGGCGGCGATGATGCAATTTATCTGACACATGACCCTCGTGGTCCATCCTTGCAAGATATTGCCCCAGAAATTTTTGCCGAGCTGATCCGTTTGGGGGCGGCCTGTCGCCTTCGACTTCGCGAAGAGATGCAAATAGAATTTACCATAGAAAACGGTAACTTGGCCGTATTGGATGCGGTCAAAACGACACGATCCTCGCGGGCAGGGTTGAAAATTGCCGTCGCCTTAGCCAGCGAGGCCATCATCTTGCGCGAAGAGGCGGTCTTGCGGGTTGAGCCGCGCGCCTTATCGGAATTGCTGCACCCGCAGGTGGATTTACGCAGTGTGCGGGATGTTTTGGCGAAGGGGATCGCGGCAAGCCCTGGGGCGGCGGTCGGGCGGGTGGTGTTTTCATCGGCCGCAGCGCAAGCAAGTGCCGCGCGCGGCGAGCCTTGCATTTTGATCCGCCGTGAAACGGCCCCTGAAGATATTCGTGGAATGCACTCTGCCGTTGCAGTTGTTACGGAACGGGGCGGCGCGAGCAGCCATGCCGCGGTCATTGCGCGTGGTTTGGGGGTTCCTTGCGTCGTTGGCGCCACAGGTTTGCGATTGGACCCTAAGGAAAAAAGCATCACGGTCGCTGATGGTCGAAAGCTGGGCGAAGGGGATTTGATCACTGTCGATGGCACCACGGGTGAGGTGCTGATGGGGGCGGCTGAAATGTTGGCACCGGCGCTGGATGATGGGTTTAGAACCTTGTTGTCTTGGGCAGATGGATTTCGTGATATTGGCATTCGCGCCAACGCCGACACGCCGGCAGATGCGACAACGGCGCGGGCGTTTCAGGCGCAAGGCATTGGCCTATGTCGCACCGAACATATGTTTTTTGACGAAGACCGCCTTGTTGTCATGCGTGAAATGATTTTCGCAGATACGGCGCAAGACCGCGCTGCTGCCTTGGCGCGATTGTTGCCGATGCAGCGCGCTGACTTTGTTCAACTTTTTGAAATTATGTCGGGGTTGCCCGTTTGCATCCGCCTGTTTGACCCGCCATTGCATGAATTCTTACCCCAGTCGCGCGAAGGTTTGCGGGAAATGGCCGAAGCGTTGGATCGCCCCTTGTCCGAGGTGACCCGTCGCGCAGAAGCTTTGGCGGAATTCAACCCGATGCTGGGGATGCGGGGGGTGCGTTTGGGGGTGGTTTTGCCAGAAATCTATGCCATGCAAGCCCAAGCTATTTTTGAAGCCACCGTGGAGTTGGCGCGAAAAGGCACCCCAGTTGTGCCGGAAATCATGATCCCACTTGTCTCAGCACGCCGCGAGGTGGAACTGGTAAAATCCCATATTGATATCATTGCTGCCAAAGTACGCAGCCAGTCTGGTGTCGATTTCAATTTTGAATTGGGTGTTATGGTCGAAACGCCGCGCGCGGCCCTTCGGGCGGGGGATATTGCCCAACACGCCACATTTTTGTCGTTCGGCACAAATGATCTGACGCAGATGACTTATGG
This sequence comes from uncultured Paracoccaceae bacterium, assembly GCA_963924905.1. Lineage (GTDB taxonomy): Bacteria > Pseudomonadota > Alphaproteobacteria > Rhodobacterales > Rhodobacteraceae > Cypionkella. Next base: position 3,562 of record CAWUUC010000012.1, on the reverse strand, counting down.
TTTGTCACGTGATGATGCCGGGCGATTTATGAACACCTATGTCCAGCAAGGTGTATTCCCCGAAGATCCTTTCCATACTTTGGATGTCGATGGTGTGGGCGAATTGCTGCATATTGGCGCAGAACGCGGCCGTGCGACACGCCCAGATCTGACGGTGTCCATTTGTGGCGAACATGGCGGCAACCCCGAATCAATCGATTTTTGTCGGAAAGCAGGCTTTGATTACGTGTCGTGCTCGCCCTATCGGGTGCCATTGGCCCGTTTGGCCGCTGCTCATCTGGCATTGCTGGATCGGGGCGATTTTTCAACAATGCGTTATATTCCAAACGCTTAGGTCATATATTTTAGTAAGCCTTAATCTTTTCTGGCGGAAATCCGCCCAAAAAATTGTCAATTTGCAAACTGGGGGTGGGCAGAATGGATTGTTATCGCCCTGTCGGCTAACCACGCCGTTGCGCCATCGGGCTTAGGCTTTTGGTGCGATGAAACAATTCGGACTTGACCTAATGACCATGCACCAAATCTGGATGGCGGCCATCGTGGCTGTAGTTGTCCAAAGCGGGGCCACTTTTGCTGACGTGACGCTCAGCACCTCTAACGACCCGAACGCGGCGATCGGCTCATCTTTTGGCGCCCTATTGGGGGCGGAAAAGACGACAATTGCCGCGCTAAGCCCCGCGCAACGCACCGCGCTTGCTGTGGGCGCAATGAAATTCCCAAAATCTGTGGGCAAAGAAGAAACGGGGCAAATCGATTACACGTTGGACTGGTTGGCAGCCCAAGCAGACCCCACGGGGGACGCACAATGGGAATGTCTGAAAACAGCCCTTTATTTTGAATCGCGTGGCGAAAATTTGGAAGGCCAGTTCGCTGTGGCCGAAGTCATTATGAACCGCGTTGATTCTGTGCGGTATCCCAACACGATTTGTGGTGTCGTGCAGCAAGGCGGCAGCAAAAGCTGTCAGTTCTCCTTTAATTGCGATGGGAAGGCTGAGGTGATGTATGATCCCCAAGCGGCCGACATCGCTGGACGCATTGCGCGGGTTATGATGGATGGCGCAGCACGCAATTTGACAGACGGGGCGATGTATTTTCACACGCGCGGTGTCAAACCAAATTGGTCCAAGAAGTTCGCCCAAACCGCCAGTATTGGCGCGCATTTGTTTTACAGCCGATAATCATACAATTGCGTCGTAACCCTTGCGCGCAGTGTCGCGATGGGGCAAATCAAATGAAAGGGCAGGCGGTAGCCTGCCCTTATCCTTTTTGCCCGCGTTTGGGGGGGCCATGACCACAGATATACGTCTTGCCTTTGCCCATCCCGAAGAGCGCGCGCTTGCCTCTGCGGGGGCAGATCCGCGCGACCGCATCAGTTTGCGCGATCACATTGTTGAGGTCGATATCGGCGCCTTTCAACAAGAGCGTGGTCATCGTCAACGCGTCATGTTCAATATCGTGGTCGAGGTGCGCCCCGCACCGCAGCCACTGAACGACGATGTGGATCGAATTTTATCTTATGACCGTTTGACCGAAGCGATTGCAACAGAATTGGCTGCGGAACGGCTGAACTTGTTGGAAACTTTGGCCGAACGTCTGGCTGCGCGGATTTTGTTTGAACCGCAGGCTATGCGGGTTTTTGTGCGGATCGAAAAGTTGGATATCGGCCCTTATAAGTTGGGGGTTGAGATCGTGCGCTCACGCGCCGAAGCAGCCATTCGTGTTGTCGGCACCGATGGTCAAGAGGCTGCTGTTCATCCCGTGGTCGCCTTTTTGGACAACGCTACGATTGGATCTGAAATGCTGGCGCAGCATTTGGACGTGCTGCAAGCCAAAGGCGCGCCTGTGATTTTGACCGTGGGCCTTCCTGATCTGCCCCGCGCCCAAACTGGCCATCGCCCGACCCAGCGCCGCGTTGATATGTTGGCCATTGAACAAAATGCATGGGCTTTGGCAGCGCGGGATCCGCGTTGTGTCGTGGTTGCCACACGCACGGAAATTGATTGGGCGGTCAAGCGTGGACAAATGATCGTTTGGGCGCCGTCGAAATTGGTGCTGGACGCTGTCGATGGGCCACATGACCGTGCGCCTTTGGCACTGTCTTTATGGTTGGCCGAATTGATGGCCGCGCAAGAGTTGATTATTTTTGGTGATCAAGCCCTACCTTTGGGCAGTCATCTTCAGGTTTCACGCGCCTGAACCCCTTGCCCAATGTGATCCAGCGATTTACCAAAGCCTATGGATTATATTCGCCCCATTCCCATGCGGGATCCCGCCCGCCCCGATGATGCGCTCCCGCTTGCGGGCGGTTGGTGTTGGTTTTCCTATGTCGAGATTTTGCGGCGCAACACGCCTGCAGATAGGGTGCATATCGCAGACCTAGATGGTGCGACCCGCGCCCGCCTATCTGACGCGCGCCCTGATTTTGGTGGCCTAAAAATGGACGTTCCCCGCATCATGGGGATATTGAACATTACACCTGACAGTTTTTCAGATGGGGGCTTGTTTTTGCGCCCCGAGGCTGCGGTCATGCAGGCGCGGCAAATGTCAGCGGGCGCAGATATTATTGACATCGGCGGTGAAAGCACACGACCCGGTGCGGTGTTTGTTCCAGATGCCGAAGAAGTTCAGCGCACTGCCCCTGTGATCGCAGCCTTGCGTGATGGGGGGCTAGATTGTCCAATTTCGATAGATACGCGAAAATCAGGTGTGGCGCGGGCAGCCTTTGGTGCGGGGGCAAATATCTTGAACGATGTGACCGCCTTACAATTTGATCCCGCAATGGCCCAAGCGGCGGCAGATTTGAATGCGCCCGTGATTTTGATGCATTCCATTGCGAACCCCGCCACGATGCAAGATGATCCGCGCTATGATGATGTCTTGCTCGATGTTTATGATGCACTGTCTGCGCGTTTGCTTCAGGCGCAAGCGGCGGGTATTCCAGTCCATAAATTGGCGATTGATCCAGGCATTGGTTTTGGTAAGACCTTGGAGCATAACTTAGCACTTTTGGCGCGCCTGTCGTTGTTTCACAATTTGGGGGTTCCGGTTCTGTTGGGCGCATCACGCAAGCGGTTTATCGGCACAATTGCCCAGCAAGGTGATGCGGGCAAGCGTATGCCAGGCAGTTTGGCTGTTGCCCTTGCAGGCGTGGCACAAGGCATGCAAATGATCCGCGTACATGATGTAGATGAAACGCGCCAAGCCCTGACCTTGTGGCTGGCTGCAACGGGGGGACAAAATGGCGCGTAATTTGTTTGGCACAGACGGGGTGCGGGGCCGCGCCAATACCTATCCGATGACCGCCGAAATGGCGTTGAAATTAGGGGCAGCGGCGGGGCGGTATTTTCGGCGCGAAGGGCTGGGCGCGCACCGCGTGGTGATTGGCAAGGACACGCGCCTTTCGGGCTATATGCTGGAGAATGCTTTGACAGCGGGGCTGACAAGCACGGGGATGAATGTGCTGCTTTTGGGGCCCGTGCCAACCCCTGCGGTTGGGTTTTTAACACGCTCGATGCGGGCTGATCTGGGGGTGATGATATCCGCCAGCCACAATCCACATCAC
>CAWUUC010000011.1:0-9916 GCA_963924905.1 uncultured Paracoccaceae bacterium | reverse complement strand
TGCCTCGGCTTTGTCGGCCCCTTGGCGCTGCAACAATTCAGATAAGCGCGCCATCGCCGCCTCTAACTGATTTTCGGCCACGGTCAGGCCCGCAGCCATTTTGTGACCACCCCCCTTGATCAATAATCCTTCGCCAGCCAGACGCTGCACCGCCGCCCCCAGATCGACCCCATTGATCGAGCGTGCCGATCCTTTGCCGATGCCATCTTCGAACCCAATCACCACGGCAGGGCGGCGCGCTGCCTCTTTTAATCTTGCGGCCACGATACCCACGACACCAGGATGCCAGCCTTGCCCTGCAGCCCAAACAAGAGGGGCGTCAAATCCGCGCGCTTGGGCCTGTTCAAGCGCGGATTGACGCACCTGCGCCTCGATATCGCGGCGCTCGGTGTTCAAAATGTCCAATCTTTCGGCTAAGGCCGCGGCCTCGTGTTCACTGTCGCAAGCCAAAAGCCGTGCGCCCAAATCAGCCTGACCGATCCGACCGCCTGCGTTGATCCTTGGACCCAAGACAAAGCCTAACGCATAAGCCGAAGGGGCGCTGTCCATACGGGCGATATCGGCAAGTGCGCGCAAGCCCAGCCTTTCGCGCCGCGCCATGACCTTAAGTCCTTGGCGCACAAAGGCGCGGTTGACGCCGATCAAAGGGGCCACATCCGCCACCGTGGCCAAGGCCACCAAATCCAACATCGACATCAAATCAGGGCCATTGGTGCCAGCGCTTCGCAATTGACGATTTGCCTCGACCAACATCAAAAACACTACGCCTGCAGCGCAAAGATGCGCCAGATCGCCCGTTTCATCAATACGGTTTGGATTGACCACGGCAAGGGCAGGCGGCAAGGTTTCAAGGCCCAAATGGTGGTCCAAAACGATGACATCACAGCCCGCAGCGGCAATTGGTTCATGGCTGAGTGTGCCGCAATCGACACAAATAATCAGATCATGCGCCGCACCCAATTCAGTCATCGCAGGGACGTTCGGACCATAGCCTTCGTCAATTCGGTCAGGGATATAAAGGGTTGCATGGTGACCCATCGCGCGCAGCCAAATCATCAAAAGCGCCGCAGACGATCCTCCATCCACATCATAATCTGCAAAAATAGCGATACGTTGACGGTTGTTTAGGGCCACCAAAAACCGTTCCGCAGCGCGGCCCATATCGCGCAGTGACAAAGGATCAGGCAGCAAATCGCGCAGAGCTGGAGCCAGAAAGACGCTTGCATTGGCCGCATCGACGCCCCGCGCCACCAAGGTTTGGCACACCGCCAGCGGCAGATTGGTTTGCTGTGTCATACCTTGGGCCAAACGGTCGGCCTCAGGCGATGGACCCAGCCACCGTCGCCCCGTCAACGAGTGTTCGACATTTAAAAACGCGCGCGTGCTCATGTCATTGACATGCCCCAGAGCGGCGCCCAGAGCAAGTCCTTGATCGCCCTTAGCGGCTTGTGGGGCTGCGATAACTCACGCGGCGCACCGATCCTGTTTTGCTGCGCATCAATATTGTTTCGGTGGTGATCCAGCCCGGTTCCCGGCGAATGCCGCGCAGAATTGATCCCTCGGTCACGCCGGTTGCCGCAAAAATTACATCCGAAGTGACCATATCGTCGCGGGTATAAATGCGGTTCAGATCGTTGATCCCTGCTTTTGCGGCGCGGCCGCGTTCATCATCATTGCGAAACAAAAGGCGGCCATATATCTGCCCGCCCATGCATTTCAAGGCCGAGGCGGCAAGGACTCCTTCGGGTGCCCCGCCTGAGCCCATGTAGATATCAATACCCGTGATTTCAGGTTCCGCGCAGTGGATCACCCCCGCAACATCGCCGTCAGTGATCAGGCGGATCGCGGCCCCTGTGGCGCGGATTTCGGCAATCATGGATTCGTGACGGGGACGATCCAGCACACAGACCGAAATCTCATCGGCGCGAACGCCCTTGGCCGTTGCAAGCGCGTTGATCCGCTGTGTTGGGGTCATATCCAGACTGACGGTCCCTTCGCCATAGCCAGGGCCAATCGCCAATTTGTCCATATAGACATCTGGCGCGTGCAGCAAAGTGCCGCGCGGTGCCATGGCGATCACCGTCAGCGCATTGGGCATATCCTTGGCTGTCAGGGTCGTGCCTTCAAGGGGGTCAAGCGCGATATCGACCGCAGGGCCGCGCCCCGTCCCAACTTTTTCGCCGATATATAACATCGGCGCCTCATCGCGTTCGCCTTCGCCGATGACGACAACACCTGCGATATCGAGAAGGTTCAACTGCTCGCGCATGGCATTGACAGCCGCTTGATCTGCGGCCTTTTCATCGCCGCGCCCGATCAGTTTGGCCGAGGCAATCGCCGCCGCCTCTGACACTCGGGCAAGGCCCAAAGACAGCAGCCGATCTTGAAACTCTGTGGCATCCGACATTCGTTTTCCCCCATACCATAGCTGCCCATAGCGGTGCCGCATGACACCAGCAAGACTGATGGCGCTAACAGCGGGAAACTATCGTGACCTAGGCGGCTTGGACTGAAATTTCGGTCGGTTTTTGTGCAGGGATCAGGCGGATCACCTCGGCGGTGGGTTCAGGCAAGCGTTTCGCGGCCCAAGGCAGTAAAATTGAGCCCGTAGCAGCAGTTTTGATGGCAGTTTGCAGCCAGCGACGCGGGGTTGTCATAACGGTTCTCCATTAACAAAGTGACTTGTTCCAGACGTCGATGATCGTGTTTCATTTGGGTGTAATTATGGCATACCAAAGGCAATGCCCCGCAAAGCGCGTTTATAATTTAGATTAAGATAATCATATAATATATTGAATCTATTATATAAAATTCATTTGAAATCATTGCGCGCCACAATCGCGCCGCAATCAAACCTCTTCGATGCGCAACGCCACAGGTGCGCCAACCAAAACGCCCGTCTTGGCAAACTGACCGATCGCATGATCAATATCGGCGCGGGTGGCTTTGTGCGTGACAATCAAAACGGGGGCATCGCTGCCTTGATGGCCATATTGGCGCATTTGATCAATAGAGACGCCCGCCTCGCCCAAGGCGGTGGCGATTTTGGCCAATGCCCCTGGTTTATCGACAAGGGTCATCCGCAAATAATAAGGGGCTGGAGTTGCTGATTTCGCCGGTGTTGCTGGTGTCAGCCCGCTTGCAGGTTGACCAAATGTTGGCAGCCGCAGTCCGCGTGCAATGTCCAAAACATCTGCCATGACCGCGCTGGCGGTTGGTCCCATCCCGGCACCTGCACCGCGCAGCACAATCTGCCCCGAAGCATCGCCGTCCAGCACCACCATATTGGTGCCGCCTTGCAATTGACCCAAGGGGCTGTTGGCGGGCACAAGGCACGGCGTCATGCGCTGTTCCAGACCACGGCCCGTCATCTGCGCCACGCCCAGCAATTTGATCCGATAGCCCATGTCGGCTGCCAAATGAATGTCATCAATCGAGATTGCGCCAATGCCTTCTAATTCCACCGCATCAAAGGCCACTTGCGTGCCAAAGGCAATGGCTGCCAACAGCGACAATTTATGTCCCGCGTCGATGCCGCCGACATCCAAATTTGGGTCAGCCTCTAGATAGCCCAGCTGGCGCGCTTCTTCAAAGACGGTCTCATAAGGCAGACCCGCGTCTTGCATCCGCGTTAAAATGTAATTGCAAGTGCCGTTCATCACGCCCATGACGCGGCGGATTTGATTGGCAGCCAGCCCTTCGGTCAGGGCCTTGATCACGGGAATTCCGCCTGCAACAGCGGCCTCAAATCTGATGACACGGCCCGCCGCCTCGGCAGCTAAGGCGATGGATTGGCCATGATGGGCCAAAAGTGCCTTATTGGCCGTAACCACATCCTTGCCCGCCGCGATTGCGGCCAAAGTGGCGTCATAAGCCGCCCCTTCATGGCCGCCCATCACCTCGATAAAGACGTCAATATCATCGCGTTTTGCCAAAGCGACAGGATCGGTTTCCCACGCATAGGCCGACAAATCAGCATCGCGATTTTTCAACGGATCGCGTGCGGAAACAGCCGTGATCTGCACGGCGCGCCCTGTGCGGGCTGCGATCAGATCAGCATGATCTTGGACGATTTTCACCACGCCGATGCCCACGGTTCCCAGACCCGCCAAACCAAGACGCAAGGGGGCAAGTGTAGAGTTTGCGGGCATGATCTGTCCTTTTCAACGTTTCCCGCCTGTTATCCCAAGGCGGGGCGGGGTGCAACGGTCTGTGGCAATCAGCGCGCGCGCAAAGCGTCGGCCCGATCCCGCAGATCACGGCCATCTTGGGCAGTCGCGGGGGGCGCGTCGGTGCTGGCCGTCAGCACCGCTTGCAATTGGCTGGCCGTCAGCAAATCAGGGCGCGCACCAATTGTTTGTGACGCCACAGCGTCAACCTGCGGAAACGACGTGCAGGCGGCCAAAAACAAAAAGGCAAGGGCGCGGATCATCCCGCACCCTACTGTCTTTTGGATCAAAAGATCAATGCGCGGGCTTGATGAAGGTGCCATTTCGCAATTCTGTCATGGCCTGTTGCAATTCTGCCTGGGTGTTCATCACAATCGGGCCATGCCATGCCACGGGCTCGGCAATGGGTGCACCTGAAATCAGCAAAAAGCGAATACCATTCTCGCCCGCCCGCACTTCGACCTCGTCGCCCTTGCCAAATTCCACCAAGGTGCGATTGCCCGACAGATCGCGGATATTCAGCTCTTCGCCGCGATATTCTTTTTCCAGCAACACCCCGCGTGGGTTCGCCGCATCGGCAAACTTGCCTGCTCCTTCAAAGACATAGGCAAAGGCGTTGCGGCGCGTGTCGATCTTGAAGCTGCGTTTTTTGTGGGGGGGGACATAGATATCAAGATATTGCGGATCCGCCGCAATGCCGTCGACTGGACCCGTTTTGCCCCAAAACGATCCCACAATCACCTTGACCACGGTGCCGTCATCTTCCAACAGCTCTGGGATGTCATGTCCTTTGACATCTTGATAGCGCGGCTTGGTCATTTTCAATTCACGCGGCAGGTTGGCCCATAACTGAAAGCCGTGCATTTGACCTTGCGCGTTTCCCGTGGGCATTTCTTGGTGCAAAATGCCTGATCCTGCGGTCATCCACTGCACATCGCCACCCTTAAGCGTGCCGCGATTGCCAAGGCTGTCGCCATGATCGACCGCCCCTGCCAAGACATAAGTGATGGTTTCAATACCGCGATGGGGATGCCAAGGAAAACCCGCCATATAATCGCGCGGGTTCTCGCCGCGAAAATCATCGAACATCAAAAACGGATCCAAACGGGTTGGATCGCCAAAGCCAAAGGCGCGGTGCAGATGCACGCCTGCGCCCTCCATATGGGGTTGGGCAAGGCTGGTATGGGTGACGGGGCGCAACGACATAATCGGTCCTTTCAGATTTTCACCTGATGTAGGGCGCGATTTACGCGGCGGCAACTGTGAATAGACAAACGCACCACGTGCATCAGCGCACAGCCCCGCGCAGTCTGCTTAACAAGGGCTGCCCACCAAGCAAATCTTGGGCAGAAAACGTGGCCGCGTTACGACAAAATTGGAAATCACCTGATTGCTTAAGCCGACTTCAAAAACGGGTTGAACCGTCAATTCCGTTTCAACCAAAACGACGGAATCCCCGTCCGACATTCGCGGTATTCTGTCCACAACGGTGGTCAATGTCTCATTCGTCCAAGGGGTCATGCCACCCTCGGGCGAGATGGACCATTGCACCGAGAAACTATCGTCTGGATCGTCTTCATCCAAAATATTGACGCCTTCGGAAAAAACGACGCTGGTCACGCGCAATTTTACATCCGTCTGATCATTGATCATATATTCCAATAAGGATTTCATTCCCGGAATATAGGTTGTGGGCAGGGCGGCCAATTCGCGCGAGACCATATCAGACACGGTATATGTGGCTTTTTGGATGACATTGGACATGCGATAAATATCCCAATAGGCAAAAAACGCCAGATAGCCAAGGATAAGCGCAGGCACCACCATCACCGTTTCCGCAGCAATGGAGCCGCGATCTTGGCGCAGAAATTGGCGGGTAGACTTGGCAATATTTGGGATAATCTTTACCATACGGGTCCCGTAACTTGGCTCGTTGACATAGGCAGACACGGCCACGATGTTGTAATATCCTTGTGCATCCGTTGGCAAAGCCAGCGACAATCCCGAGGTGGGATAAACCAAATCTTGCACCAAACAAACGCGCACCAACATCAAATCATTCCTTTGGCCAATATCGACCGTGACCACAGGATCAACGGCGGCTGGTTTGTCCACGCAGGCAGTATTGGTGGGCGGCAATTGCCAATCTGTGATGGGCACAACCTCGATGGCAAGACTGTTTTCACAATCATTGGCCAGCGCCATTTGTGTGCAGATCAAGGTTTTCAAACTTGCTTGGGTTGGGCTGCTTAGGCTGCCCAGACGCAGATCGCGCATCGTCGTATCAAGGGAATGTTGCAATAGGTTCGAACGTAACATGACGACACTAGTTTCCAGCGAGGCTGTAAAAATCGTAAAGACGATCGGGACCGCAAGCACGAATTCGACAGAGGCATTGCCATCCTCGCGCTGAAGGGCGCGGGCAATTCGGGTCGCGATATGTGTGAGTTTGTTTTTCATTGTGTGAGGTTCAACTGAACAATGTTAGTGGCAATCGTGGCAAAGGCTTGGCTGAGCTTTGCGCCTTCGGATGTATCTGTGCTGGTCACAGAAAAGAAATGCGAAGTCGAGCTGGCGCAAGACTGAATGGCCGTCGATCCGTCCGACGTTGCCTCAAAGGCAATGCCATAAATCACGATGGCATTTTGTTTTGCGTTGTTGCAGACCAACCCCAACTGCACATTGGTCGATGCCACTGAATCTGTGCGGCGGAACCTGTTCCATTGGGTCAGCGCGCGCATCCCGTTGTCGCCAGGGAAAGCATCTTCATAAAAGGCGCGGGCGACAAAGCTGACGCGAAAGGTTTCCCAAACCTCGCGCCATGTCAGTTGAACAGGCGCGGGGTCGGACGGATTTCGTTTGAATGCTGCAGTGCCCCAAGTGCCTTTGAATGGCCCCGTGCCTGTATAATAAAAGGTGCCAGCAGGGCGCAATGGGTTGGCCCGCGCGACGTGATAGATCGAGTAGTCGCCATCAATGTTGCGATAAATCGGCGAGTTGCCGTTGTAAAACGAGGTTTGCAACGTCTCCATGACGTCATTTTCGCCATCTGTCATCAGCACGATGACTTTGATCACATTGCCATCATTAAAGTTAAAGGGGCGCCCGACCAAAGCTGTGGGCATCGTCCCGCCATTTTGGGCGCTTAGGACCGATGTGAACAAGGATTGGCTGCTTGGGTCCAAAAAGGTCAGCCCCCAGCGCATACCTGTATTGATCGATGTAAATCCATGGGCGACCATTCCATCGATGGCACTGTGCAAAACCCCAATGTCTTGACTGGCCAAAACAACTGGGCTCCATGGTTTGCAGCGAATATTATATTCTTCTGGCCCAGGATCTGTCACGCCATAAACAAAGGTGCTGTAAAGATCAGCATAGGCCGTCATTTGATAGGCTGTCGCTGGCAAGACCAGCGGCACATATGCAGCATAGGGCAAATCCAAACAATCATAGTTTGGGCGCGGCGTTGCATATACTGGATAGCTGGGTTGATAGAATGCGCGAATGTTTGGACCTAGGTTGACTTGACCGTTATAAGGGATCAGCGAAATAGACACATTCTTGTCTGTATCTTTGTCCATGATGGCTGATACGAAATCTTTGGCGGATGTTTTCAAATCCGCTAATCTTGTCCCGTCCATCGAACCAGATACGTCCAACACCAGTGAAATCTCGATTTTGGTCATGGTATATCGGGCGGATGCGGCGGCGGCATAGGACAGATCGCCCAATCCCGTTAAACTGGGAAACAAGGACGACAGTTTGGTCGAGGCCGTCACCGTCAAAAGCCGTGAGTTGGCTGACGTTGTGGGAACCACAGTTTTGATCGCGGCTTCCAGCCCTTCGCGATCCATACAGTCGCGCACAACCGCCTCGGGGTCACGCTTTTGGCGCAAGGTAACCGCCATCAAGGTGCAGCGATCAAGCGTGTTTTGCAGCTTCACACGCTGGTGTTCTAGGCGGGTCGCATCCAACGCCAGCCCCCCCACCGCAAACATCGCCGTCAGCAAGCTGATCGTCAGCACACTCATGCTGCCGCGCTGATCTTTGACAAAATGGCGCAAGTGCCGAAAGACCCAATTTGCACAAGATGGCCGTTGCATATGTCACTCCTTTAAAGGGACAGCCCCTTTATCTTCGGCCCAAGGGACCAAATGGTTTTTTCCACCGCCTTTGTCGCCAAGAAATGCGGCGTAAATGTGATCTTAACTAGTCAAAGGAATGAAAGTTTCCTGTTCTTATGGACATATCTGTTGAGAAAATTTATTTTGAACCCATCTAACAGGCAGCGCACATTCTTGTCGGTCTTGGTGCAGATTTGGGCGTAATGATATTGAATGTGGTTATCAAAACGGGTTCTATCGGCCTGAAACGTAAGGGGCTGCAAGATGCGCTATTCGGGTTTAAAAGTTCTGGCCCAAGGTTTGATGGGCAACAAAGGGTGGACGCCGGCATGGCGCACGCCTGATCCAAAGGCCGAATATGACGCGGTGATCATCGGTGGCGGGGGACATGGGCTGTCGACGGCTTATTATCTGGCAAAAAACCACGGCATGACCAATATCGCCGTGCTGGAAAAGGGCTATCTTGGCAGCGGCAATATTGGACGCAATACAACCATTGTGCGGGCCAATTACTTTATGCAGGGCAATTCGGAATTCTACAGTCATTCCCTAAAGCTGTGGGAAGGGCTGGAAGCCGAGCTGAACTATAACGTCATGCATTCTCAACGCGGTCAGTTGATTTTATGCCATTCCGACGGTCAGCGCGACACTTTGGCACGGCGCGGCAATATGATGATCAACCAAGGTGATGATGCCGAGCTTTGGTCGCGCGAACGGGTGCGCGCTGAATTGCCCTATTTGGATTTTGAACAAACCCGCTTTCCGATCTATGGCGCGCTGATGCACCGCCGCGGTGGCACGGCGCGTCATGATGCGGTGGCATGGGGCTATGCGCGTGGCGCGGATCAGTTCGGCGTTGATCTGATCCAAAACTGCGAAGTCACAGGGATTGATATTGAAAATGGTGTTGTGCGTGGTGTGCAAACCACGCGCGGCGCCATCCGCGCCAAAAAGGTAGCGATGATTGCGGCGGGACGCTCTTCGCAGGTGGCGGCGATGGCGGGTCTGCGACTGCCCATAGAAAGCCATGTCTTGCAGGCTTTTGTGACCGAAGGGCTAAAACCGATTATTGACAATGTGATCTCATTTGGGATGGGCCATTTCTATATCAGCCAATCGGACAAGGGTGGCTTGGTCTTTGGCGGGGATATCGATTTTTATGCCAGCTATGCGGCGCGGGGAAACCTGCCGATGGTCGAACACGTCATGGAGGCGGGCATGACATTGATGCCGATGATTGGTCGCGCCAAGGTGCTGCGATCTTGGGGCGGGATTATGGACATGACACCTGATGGCAGCCCGATCATTGATAAAACCCCAATTGAGGGTTTGTTTTTGGATGCGGGCTGGAACTATGGCGGGTTCAAGGCGGTTCCCGCCAGCGGGTGGTGCATGGCGCATTTGATGGCGACAGGCCAATCGCATGAAGTGGCGCGCAAATTCCGCCTTGACCGTTTTCGCACCGGCCATGCCATCGACGAAGAAGGCACGGGCAGCCAACACAATCTGCATTAGGGAAAAGAAAAATGCGTATACCTTGTCCCCTTTGTGGGTCGCGTGATCGACGCGAGTTTTATTATTACGGCTCGACAGATTATCTGGACCGCCCAAGCGAGGGGG
>CAWUUC010000010.1:0-7918 GCA_963924905.1 uncultured Paracoccaceae bacterium | reverse complement strand
CGCACCTTTGAAGAGGCCACTTTGTTGGAAATGGCCGAACACGCGACGGTTCCCGTCATCAATGGGCTGACCAATCGCACGCATCCATGCCAGATCATGGCGGATGTGATGACCTATGAAGAACATCGTGGCCCAATCGCGGGCAAAAAGGTCGTTTGGGCAGGGGATGGCAACAATGTCTGCGCCAGTTTTCTGCACGCTGCGGGCCAGTTTGGGTTTGATTTCACCTTTACAGGGCCAGAGCCGCTGGATCCAGAGGCAGCTTTTGTGAATTTCGCCCGTACCAAGGGCAGCACGGTCACAATTGAGCGCAGCCCCGAACTGGCGCTGCAAGGGGCCGATCTGGTAGTCACCGACACGTGGGTGTCAATGCATGATCCTGAATCCGCCAAAGAGCGCCGCCACAATCAATTGCGCGGCTATCAGGTGAACGAGACATTGATGGCCCATGCCAAAGCTGATGCCCTGTTCATGCATTGCCTTCCCGCGCATCGCAATGACGAGGTGACATCCGCCGTGATGGACGGGCCCCATTCGGTTGTGTTTGACGAGGCGGAAAACCGTCTGCACGCACAAAAGGCTGTTATGCGTTGGTGTTTGGGCGTTTGATTCTATTCGGGACTTGGCAAGTGTTGCAACTTGATGGACAACCTGTCGCGACTCCACAAGAACAGACAGATTTTTTTGGCTGTTATGATTGTCCTTGCGTGGCGCATGCAAATACCCATTGATGCGGCAAATCCAACACAAAGGTGCCTTATGCAAAACCCTGTTCCCTTTTTCACCCACTCCCTGACCGCGCTGTCAAAACTTTTGGACAAGGCCGAGGCTTATGGAGAAGCCAAGCGTGTCAAACCCGAAGTGTTCCCTAACTTGCGCCTTGTCGCGGACATGTTCCCCTTGGCGCGCCAAGTCATGATCGCCACTGATCATGCTAAAGGTGCATCGGCGCGGCTGGCGGGGCTTGATGTGCCGTCTTTTGCGGATGACGAGGCAACTTTGCCCGAATTGCGCGCCCGCATCGCCAAGACCATCGCTTTTTTGGCGACGATCCCTGATGACGCCTTTGAAGGTGCAGAAAATCGCACCATCACGGTCAAGGCGGGCCCGCGCGAGTTATCCTTTGCCGCGCCACAATACTATAACGGTTATGCGGTTCCGAACTTCTTTTTCCACATGACGACGGCATATAACATTTTGCGTGCCAATGGCGTCGAGGTGGGAAAAACCGACTTTTTGGGCGCATAATGCCCCTTGCAGCGGGTTTAATCCCGCTGCAAATCATCTGCTGCCGCAGCGCGCCCTGCCATGCTGGCCACCACCGCCAAGACCAGCGCAAGCGTGATATAGGTGACGCGAAAGCCGATATGTTCTGCGACAAAACCAATCGCGGACGGGGCAATCAAGATCCCAGCATATCCCACCATCGTCACTGTTGAAATGCCAACCCCTTGGGGCAGTCCTGGCCGATTGCCCGCGGCGGAAAACAAGATTGGGATCAAGTTGGCAACCCCAAGGCCTGCAATCGCAAAGCCAAAAATTGCAAGCGGACCGTTGGGCGCGACCCCACCGATCATCAACCCAACTGCGCCCGTCAACCCTGATAGGCGCAGGGTTTTGACCCCCCCTAACCGCATCCTCAACCCGTCACCCGCGAACCGCATGACGGCCATAGCCCCTGCAAACAGTGCAAAGCCCAATCCAGATTGCATCACAGGCGCATTCAATTCTTTGCTCAGATAAATCGCCGCCCAATCCAAAACGGCACCTTCGGGGACCATAGAAAACAGCGCCATCAACCCCAAAATCCACAGGCCCCAATCTTTGGCAATCAGCGCGTGTTTGGGCGCATCTTTTTCGCGTGGCTCTGGCGTGTCGCGCAGCATATTCTGCATGGCCCATGCCACCAACACCGCAGCAATCACAGTCGCAATGATGGCCTGCACCTCGGCGCCCCAATGTGCAATTATAAAACTGCCCGCCGCGCCCCCGACAAAGCCGCCCAAACTCCAAAACCCGTGGCTTGCCGACATGATGGCACGGCCAAGGCGGCGCTCGACCAATACGGCATTGGCGTTCATCGCCACATCCATCGTGCCAATCACCGCCCCCATCACCGCCATCAAAGGTGTCAAAACCCATAGGTTAGGCGCAAAGACCACCAGCGCCAAGGCCGGCACCGCGCCCCATGCAAAGGTAACTGCAATGCGGCGTGATCCATGCACGCCGATCAGGCGGCCCGCAAAAAGCATCGCCCCGACTGCCCCTAATCCCAGACATAAGATCAACAGCCCCAATGTCCCTTCGGTGATGTTGTGGCGCGTCAACAGCAACGGGATCTGTGGCGCCCAAGCGCCCATCAAAAACCCATTTGTGGCGAAAAGCGCGGAAACACCCCAACGGTGGCGCATCGTCTCTGACCGCATTTTATGTCCTTTTGCCAAAATGCCACTGGGTGGTTTGCGTTAAGCTGCCAGCCTCTAGCACCACGCTGGGAAACCCTGGGTGATTGGGGCTATCGGGCCAGTTTTGCGCCTCGATCGCCAACGCGCGATAGGGGCCGCCGCCATGCAGCGGCAATTGGCGATGATCATAGACTTGGATACCTGCCTCGGTGGTGGAAACAGTCATTGTCACCCCAGATTGGCCTTGCAGAACAAGCGCCGTCCGCAGCGGGCCTGCCTCAGTTCCAAGGCAGAAATTATTGTCAAAATCAGGCGAATGAGGCGCAATAGGCCGCAGAATATTGAAATCCATGTCGGTTCCCGCGACCGCCCGAATCTCGCCTGTTGGGACAAATTCATCGGTTGTGGGCAGAAAGTGATCGGCCACGATTTGCAGGCTGTGACCATCATAGTTCGTCGTACCGTCCATATTCCAATAACTGTGGTTGGCTACGTTCCAAAATGTTGGCTTATCGGTTGTCACGCCAACATCCATCCGCAATGCGGCATCTTGCAAAGTAAACCGTGCAGTCACATGGCGCTGCCCAGGAAATCCGCCCTCACCATCGGCCAAAGTAAGAGAAAGTTGCGCTGTATCATTTGTCGCGGCGTCAATGGCCCAAACTTTATGCTGCAACCCAGCTGCGCCTGAATGCAAACTATGTTTGCCCAAAAAGTTTTTTTCAAAGCTCAGGGTCTGCCCATACAGTGTCGCTGTGGCATCAGTGAACCGATTGACAATCGGCCCGACCAAACTGCCATGATACATCATTGCGCCTTCGTAATCGGCGATCTGATCCGATCCGAGTGTCAGGTCATAAGGAACACCTGTCAGATGGACGGATTGTAAAATCGCCCCATAGCTTAAAATTGCGACGCGCAGATCCGCATTAGACAGCGTGATCTTTTGCACCACAGCCCCCGCCGCCGTGGTTCCAAATTCCGTGATATTTGCCATCTCACACCCCCCAGTTAACAGCTATCAAGGGGGGATCAGGGCAGAAAGGTCAAGCGCCAGAAAGACAGTTTACTAAACTTTCACTGATCTTGAACATCAATTGCTGATAGGCGTCTGGACCTGCCTCAAAAGTCGATCCAACGGGGTCCAATGCTGCCCCCGCCCGCACAGTTGTGCCCGCCAGCAATTGCAACAACAAATCGCTGTCATGCTGGGCCTCTGGAAAGACACATATGACATCTTGAGCGATAATTTTTTGCAATTCTTGGATATGCGCCGCACCCGCCGTGGTGGCATCACCCATTGCGATCGACCCCTCAAACCGCAAGCCATAATGGGCCACCAAATAGCCATAAGCATCATGATAGGTCACGAACCCCTGATCACGGACTGGGGCCAATGCGGCGTCAATCTGTGCATCCATTTGCGCGATCGCTGCTTGAGCGCTGGCGGCATTATTTGCATATATCACTGCATTTTCACCGTCCAACGCCGTCAACTGTTGTGCGATCAGATCCAGCCAAAGGATCGCATTCGGCGGTGCCATCCATGCGTGGGGATCAAAGCCCGCATGATCGGCGTCATGTGCATGACCGTCGTGATCCCCATACGCCCTCAACGCGGTGCCTGATTGCCTTAAAAGTGGTAATGAAGCGAACTCCGTTTTACTCCCTGAAAGGGCGCGGTCCAGCCACGGCGTCAACTCTGGCCCAATCCAAACCGCCAGATCCGCCTCTGCAATGTCGCGCATCTGGCTGGGACGCAGTTGAAAATCATGCTCATCCGCACCTTTGGCCAATAACAAAACCGGCGCGCCCAAATCGCCCATCACTTGCGCGGTCAGCGCATAGATCGCGGGAATATCCGTGATCACGCGCGGCACGTCAGCGCGCAAAGGCAATCCAGCGCACAGACACAGCATGGACAGGGTGGATGATATAATATAACGCATGATCTTGGCCTTTCTGTTGCGCGGGGTCATATATGTAATATTATCACATTACAAGAGGTCAAATGCCCCAAGACCATTGCACCAGTTGCGCCAAACCTGATCTGGCCTTTGCCGCGCATGACCATGCATTTTGCGCCGCAGATGCGCTGGCGCGGGCGCACACCCTGATGGCCGATCGGGGGCAACGCCTGACACCTGTGCGCCAACGCACGTTAGAAATTTTGCTGGAATCTCATCATGCGCTGGGTGCCTATGATGTTTTGGCGCGACTTGCGGCGGATGGGTTCGGCAATCAACCGCCCGTAGCTTATCGCGCACTAGAGTTTCTAGAAGAGCAGGGCCTCGCCCATCGCATACGTCGCCTGAATGCTTTTGCCGCTTGTATGCATCCCGGTGAATCGCACAGCGCTGCGTTTTTAATCTGCCGCCTGTGTTCGCTGATATCCGAAGCACCCGCAGACCCCGTCTTGAAGGCGCTTGCAACCTCGGCAGGTGGGTTTGATATTGAAACCACCACAATTGAGGCATTGGGCCTTTGCCCTGCCTGCCAAGGACATCCCAGATGAGCTTGATATCCGCAACCCATATCACGGTCGCGCAGGGGGGCAAGCAGATCCTGACCGATGTCAGCCTGTCTGTTCAATCGGGCGAAATTATTACGATCTTAGGTCCGAACGGGTCTGGCAAGTCGACCCTGCTGCGCGCTCTCTTGGGGCTTGTGCCCCTCAGCAAAGGTCAGATTTCCCGCGCGGCCCATCTGCGCCTTGGTTATGTACCGCAAAAACTGCCAATTGATCGCGCTATGCCGTTGACGGTGCGACGATTTTTATCCTTGCCGCAACGCGTGACCGATCAGGACGCCGCTGCTGCCCTTACACGGGTCGCGATGACAGGGACGGCCCAACACCAAATGAGCGATCTTTCTGGCGGACAATTTCAAAGAGTAATGTTGGCGCGCGCCCTTTTGTGCAATCCTCAGATCCTGATTTTAGATGAACCAACCCAAGGTTTGGATCAGCAGGGCGAGGCTGCTTTTTACCGCCTGATCGCCGATTTACGTCGTGATATGGGTGTGGCGGTCTTGATGGTCAGCCATGATTTGCATGTGGTGATGGCGGCCTCGGATCGGGTGATTTGCCTTAATGGGCATATCTGCTGCCAAGGCACGCCCAAGGTCGTTTCCAATGCGCCCGAATATCGCGCTCTGTTTGGTTTAGGAACCCAAGGTGCCCTAGCGCTCTATCAACACGCGCATGACCACAGTCACGATCTGGCCCAAGACGCCCATGGCCGCAGCCCCGCAGACCCGCATTTTGGACATCACCATGCTTGATGATTTTTTTGGCCGCGCGGTGCTTGCGGGTCTTGGGTTGGCCTTGGCTACAGGCCCATTGGGCAGTTTTGTGGTCTGGCGAAGGATGGCTTATTTTGGCGATGCAACCAGCCATGCGGCCATTCTGGGGGTGGCTTTGGCGCTGGGCTTACATCTGCCCATTGCACTGGGCACATTGATCGTGGCGCTCGCGATGGCGATGACCGTCTCGACCTTGGCGGCAAAAGGCTGGGCAATGGACACAACTTTGGGCGTGCTGGCACATTCCGCCTTGGCCTTTGGCTTGGTCGCCATCTCATTTGTCCCCAATGTGCGCGCCGATTTATCGACCTATCTATTTGGCGATATTCTGGCCGTATCGCGCATTGATCTGGTCTATATCTGGGGGGGCGCGATCTTGGTGATTTGCCTTTTGATCTGGCGCTGGCAAGGGCTTTTGATGACCACATTGAACGAAGATCTTGCCGCCGCCAGTGGTCTAAATCCCAATGTCGAAAGGTTAATATTGACCATCGCGCTTTCCATCGTGGTCGCAGTTGCACTGAAAATCGTTGGCGCATTGCTGATTGCGGCCATGCTGATCATTCCCGCCGCTGCCGCCCGTGGACTTGCACGCACACCCGAATCTATGGTCGCTTTGGCAGCCTTGATCGGTGCTTTCGCGACATTTGGCGGCTTGCAACTCTCATTGTGGCAAGACACGCCCGCTGGCCCCTCAATCGTCACGATCGCAGCCTTGATTTTCGCGCTTTCTGCGATCCTTGGACGTCTTACCTTCCGCTGATCCTTCCCCATTGTTCAAATATCCTCGGGGGTCCAAGGGGGGCGAGCCCCCCTTTGCAGGCCGCCATGTCGTTTTTCTCTGATATTGGTCGGCTCCCCCTTGCCCGATCCACACACCATAAGGCAAAACAATCCAAAGCCATCAATCGGAGTCGGTTCAATGAAAACCCATGTCAAAGCGCTTGTTGTCGGCGGTGGCGCCGTCGGCAATGGTATCGCCTATCACCTTGCCAAGGCGGGTTGGGACACGATGTTGGTCGAACGCGATGAATTGACTTCTGGCTCGACATGGCACGCTGCGGGCCTGTTGCCCTTGTTTAACATGGGCTATGCCACCACGCATATTCACAAATATTCCGTTGATTTCTACAAAAGCCTCGAGGCAGAGACGGGTCTGAACGCGGGCTTTGCCGTTGTGGGCAATTTGCGGATGGCCCAGCATCAGGCGCGGATGGATGAATATATGCTCTATTCTTCGGTGGCTGAAACCGCAGGGGTTTATCATGAGTTTTTGACCCCCGCGCAGATGAAAGACCGCTGGCCCTTGCTACGCACCGATGATCTTGTGGGTGCGTTGTTTCATCCTCAAGACGGCTATATTAATCCCGCCGATGTTACCCAAGCCATGGCCAAAGGCGCGCGCCAACATGGGGCCACAATTGAACGCAAAATCCAAGTCAACGGGTATAAATGGACGGGCAGCGAATGGATTGTCTCGTGCACGCGGATGGTCGAACAAGGCGGCAATTTGATCGCCTCTGATGATCATTTTGACATTCACGCCGAACATGTCGTGACTGCCACAGGCAACCACGCCCAGCGCACAGCACGTCTGTTAGGGATCAAAACCCCCGCAATTCCCGTCGAGCATCAGTTTATTGTCACCGAACCCGATCCGATGCTGGTTGAATGGCGCAAGAACAATCCCGAACACCCTGTTTTGCGTGATGCGGACGCCAAATGGTATGTCCGCGAAGAACGCGGTGGTTGGATATTGGGCCCCTACGAAAAGGGCGCGCCCGCACGATTTGAATATTCAGTCCCCGACACATTCCGCGCTGATTTATTCCCCCTCGCGCTTGATCGGATTGAGGCTGAATATATGTCGATGTTGCACCGTTTGCCATCGTCGGAAACGGTTGGCCTAAAGGATGATTTTAACGGCCCGATTTGCTATACGCCAGACGGCAATCCGTTGGTTGGCCCAGCGCCTGGTTTGCGTAATATGTGGCTTGCCGAAGGGTTCAGCTTTGGCATCACCGCGGCAGGGGGGACGGGCTATTACCTTGCACAACTGATGACCGAGGGTGAGGCCGAGATGGATATGGCGTCTCTTGACCCGCGCCGCTTTGGTGGATGGATGACCACGGAATATGCGGCCCGTAAGAATGAAGAATGCTATGATCACGTCTTTATCTTGCACCACCCCGATGAGGAACGCGAGGCTT
>CAWUUC010000009.1:0-2544 GCA_963924905.1 uncultured Paracoccaceae bacterium | reverse complement strand
CTTGCAAGATTGCTCTAAGCAATAAAGTTGACTAAGAACAGCTGTAGAAAAATGCTGTAGACGGGTGGCTTGATGCAGATTATTGAAACAAATTTAGCAAGTGTGGTTATTTTAGTCCCCAAAATTTTTGGTGACGAACGTGGCTGGTTTTGTGAAACATGGAATGCACAGCGGATGCAAGACGCAGGTTTTGATCTGGATTTTGTGCAAGACAATCACTCTATGTCGTCTGAAATAGGCACTTTGCGCGGATTGCATTATCAGCGCCCCCCCCATGCCCAAGATAAATTGGTGCGCTGCACCCAAGGCGAAATTTTTGATGTCGCGGTCGATATTCGGCGTGGATCTGCCACATACGGACAGTGGTTTGGCGCAACTTTGTCTGCACAAAATGGGCATCAGCTGCTGGTGCCCAAGGGCTTTTTGCATGGGTTTGTGACCCGCACCCCCAACACCGAAGTGCAGTATAAATGCACCGATGTTTATGCGCCTGATTGCGATGGCGCGGTCCGTTGGGATGATCCCAGCATTGCAATTGATTGGGGACTGGCGGGCGATCCTATTTTGTCCGCCAAAGACCGTATCGCGCCATTTCTAAAAGATTTCGACACGCCATTTGATTAAGGGATCTAAACGATGCGAATTTTGATAACAGGCGGTGCGGGGTTTATTGGATCGGCTGTGGTACGCCAAGCGGTGGCGCAGGGGCATGAGGTGATCAACCTTGACGCGCTGACCTATGCGGCCTGTTTGGAAAATTTGGCCAGTGTTGTGGGATCGAACCTTTACACATTCGTGCAGGCCGATATCCGCGACCGTGCTGCCCTAGACCCGATCTTTGCCGCCGATAACCCTGACGCCGTAATGCATCTGGCCGCCGAAAGCCATGTTGATCGCAGTATCGACGGCCCCGCTGATTTCGTGCAGACAAATATCACAGGCACATTCAACCTCTTGGAGGCGGCACGCGCCTTTTGGACAACCAAGGGCAAACCTGCTGAGTTTCGCTTTCATCACATCTCAACAGATGAGGTGTTTGGGTCTTTGGGGGCAACGGGGCAGTTCACCGAAACCACCCCTTACGATCCGCGCAGCCCCTATTCTGCCAGCAAGGCGGCCAGCGATCACTTGGTGCGCGCTAGGGGGGAAACCTATGGCTTACCCATCGTGTTGACCAATTGTTCGAACAATTATGGCCCCTATCATTTTCCTGAAAAGCTGATCCCCGTGGTGATTTTGAACGCATTGGCGGGAAAACCTATTCCCGTCTACGGCGCGGGCGAAAATATCCGTGATTGGCTTTATGTCGAAGATCACGCCGATGCCTTGCTGACGGTTTTGCAGCGTGGCCAGATTGGGCGCAGCTATAACATCGGGGGCGAAAATGAGGCCCGCAATATCGACATTGTGCGGATGATATGTGCGCTTTTGGATCAGGCACGTCCCAATGCGGCCCCGCATGACAGATTGATCACCCATGTGACCGACCGACCTGGCCATGATCTGCGCTATGCCATTGATCCCAAACGTATTCGTGATGAGTTGGGGTGGCGGCCTTCGGTGACATTGGAGCAGGGATTGGCGCGCACAGTGACTTGGTATCTGGAAAATGAGGCGTGGTGGCGGCCATTGTTGGATCGTGCGGGTGTGGGGCAACGATTGGGGGCCAAGGCGTGAAGGTTTTGGTCTTTGGGCAAACTGGCCAAGTGGCCCGCGAATTGGCGCGCCGTGCGCCGGATGGCGTTGCACTGATCTGCCTGTCGCGTGCTGTGGCTGATCTGTCTCATCCTGGGGTTTGTGCGCAAATTGTTGCCGCGTCTGACGCGGATGTCATCATAAATGCCGCCGCTTGGACGGCTGTTGATCGTGCTGAAGACGAAGAAGCTGCGGCCACCGTCATTAATGGTGATGCGCCAACTGCTATGGCCTTGGCGGCAGGGGCGAGACCCTTTTTACATATCTCGACCGATTATGTGTTTGACGGGACAGGCGATCGCCCGTTTTTGACCAGTGATCCTGTGGCCCCCTTGGGCGCCTATGGGCGCAGTAAATTGGCAGGTGAAATTGGGGTGCGCGCGGCCAAAGGGCGCCATGTGATTTTACGCACCTCATGGGTATTTTCGGCGCATGGCAATAATTTCGTCAAAACAATGCTGCGCCTTGGGGCCAGTCGCGACGGTTTAACGGTGGTGGCTGATCAAATCGGCGGGCCAACCCCTGCGGCCGCCATTGCAGATGCACTGTTTACCATCGCCCGCCAGATGCAGGCAGGCGGGCAGGGCGGAACCTATCATTTTGCGGGTGCGCCATCCGTCAGTTGGGCGGATTTCGCCCGCGCCATTATGGCAGGGGCGGATCTGTCCTGCGCGGTTCAAGACATCGCCAGCTGCGATTATCCAACCCCCGCCAAACGCCCCTACAACTCACGCCTTAGTGGTGCCACATTGGCGCGCGATTTTGGCATTGATCCGCCTGATTGGCGGTCGGGCTTGACTGAAATTTTAGCGGAATTAAAGGCAAATAAATGACCCAAGCACGCAAAGG
>CAWUUC010000008.1:0-3058 GCA_963924905.1 uncultured Paracoccaceae bacterium | reverse complement strand
GTGGTATTTCCCAACGCTTCCACAACCGCGATGCGGCCTTCTAGAAGCCCGTCCCCAGGGTTGGTCAGGCGCACATCCTCGGGGCGAACACCCAGATCGACCGCATTTTCTGCGGCAAAACCGGCCCTTGCGGGAAGGGTCATGGTGGCTGCGCCCAAGGTGACGCGCAAACCCTGATCATTGCTGCTGGCCATTGCTGGCAAGAAATTCATCGAAGGAGAGCCTATAAAGCCCGCCACAAAGCGGTTGGCTGGATTGTTATAAAGGTCCAACGGCGCGCCTGCTTGGCTGATCTTGCCCTTGTCCAGCACCACAATCTTATCGGCGAGGGTCATCGCTTCGACCTGATCATGGGTCACATAGACCATTGTGCGGCCCAGATCGGCGTGCAGTCGGGCCAGTTCCAGCCGCATTTGACCGCGCAGCAAGGCATCAAGGTTTGAAAGCGGCTCGTCAAACAAAAACACCTCTGGGTCACGCACCAAGGCGCGCCCGATAGCCACGCGCTGACGCTGCCCTCCCGACAGCTCGGCGGGGCGGCGCGCCAAGAGCGGTTCAAGTTGCAAAATTTTTGCCACACGTGCAGCCGCTTCGGCCTGTTTTGACTTGGAATCCCCCGCCAAAGACATCGAAAAAGTGATGTTTTGCGCCACTGTAAGATGGGGATAAAGTGCATAGTTTTGAAAAACCATCGCCACGCCGCGTTTGGCGGGTTCTGTATGGGTGACCTCACGCGTGCCGATGTGGATATGACCTTCGCTGACGCTTTCCAGACCTGCGATCATACGCAACATCGTGGATTTGCCACAGCCTGACGGGCCCAAAAGCGCGCAGAATGATCCATCTGCCACCGATAGGTTAAGACCCCTAATGACCTCTACTGCGCCGAAGCGCTTGGCGAGACCTGAAAGTTCGACCGATGCCATAGTTTACCCCTTGATCCCGGCTGAAAGTGTGATGGCCTGCGTAACGCGGCGCTGGAAAAGCAGATAGGCCGTTGCCACGGGCAAACCGGCAAGAACGGCGCCCGCCAGAACGCGGCCATAGGCGACGCCGAACGTATCTTGGACGGCTGTAATACCCACTGTGACGGTCATCATCATTTCATCTTGCGCGGCCAAAAACGGCCATAGAAAAGAATTCCAAGCCCCGATGAAGGTGATGATAGCCAGCGCGGTTGTGACACCCCAATTCATCGGGATGAAAACGCGAAAGAACAACTGAAACTCGGTCGCGCCATCCATAACAGCGGCCTCTCGGAACTCCCTGGGCAGTCCGTCAAAAAACTGTTTATAGACGATCACGGTCACAGGCGCGATCAACATCGGCAGAATGATCCCCAAGTGGGTGTTCAACAGCTTGGCATCGGCGATGATGATGAAATGGTTCACAATTAGGGCCGAGACGGGAACCATGAAACTTGCAAGGATCATCCACCAAAGCGCATGACGCCCCGGAAAATTCAATTGGCTGATGGCAAACCCAGTGCAAGCCCCCATGAACACGGCAAGAAAGGTGACCCCAACGGATACGATCGTTGAATTCAAATACCAGATCGGCAGGTTCGAATTCTGGATGGTGAAAATATAGTTCTTCAGCGTTGGATCCAATGGGATCATGGCAAAATCTTGGACTGTCTGATCGTCATACCGCAGACTGGTCACAATGCCCCAGTAAACGGGAAAAAACCAGATGAAAGCTGCAATGACGGTCAAGAGCGTCAATAAAGTGGCGCCCAGATCAAAGCGGCGGGCAGGGGTGACGGTTGTCTCGGTCATCTTTGCCCCCTGATCCGCAACACTTGAAACTGCAGCAACGAAAAGACCAAGACGATCACAAAAAGCGCGAGCGCCAAGGTCGCCGAATAGCCGCCGTTGTTCTTTTGGAACGCTTGTTCAAAGATGTATTGCACCATGACCATCGTGGCCCTTGTCTGCCCGCCTTGGGCGAATAGGTAGACTTGGTCGAAAATCTTAAGCTGCAAAATCAGCTGAATGGTCAGACACAAGACCGTTATCGGCCATAGCAGCGGAAAGGTGATGCGAAAAAAGATCTGACGGCGGGTTGCCCCGTCAAGCTGGGCTGCCTCATAAAGTTCAGTCGGGATATTTCGCAGGCCCGCAAGGAACAAAAGGATGGAAAATCCATTGGTCCACCAGATTGTCAAAAGGGCGGCGGCTGGCATAAACCAATCTACAGTGCGCCAGATATTCACAGGCTCGCCGACAATCAAGATGATCAGGCTTTGGACGATGCCAAACTGCACATTGGTCATCCAGTCCCAGATCACATAGACCACAGTCACGGGCAAAACATAGGGCAAGAAGAACGCAGCAAGGATCAGGCTTTGCATCCGTCCCTTTAAGCGACTGACCATCATCGCAATCGCCAAGGCGACAATCGTTCCGGGCACCACGCTTAATAGGACAAAATAAGAGGTGTTTTTGACCGCGATCCGAAAGACAGGGTCCTTGAACATCCGAATATAATTGTCAAAGCCCGTCCATTTGCCCGTGCCAATCAGCGGGGCTTTTTGGAACGACATTTCAATCATCTGGACGGTGGGCCAAAGAAACAGCCAAGTATAAACGATCAAAAACGGCGCGATAAGGATAAAGGCCGTCGTGATCTCGGTTTTGCGATTACGAAGCATGGCGTCCTATCAAAAAAAGGCCTGCCGGGGTGAATCCCCGGCAGGGTAGATCAAGATTACATACGGTTCAGCTCGTCACGCATTTGAACAGCAGCATCAGCAGGATCAAGCTCGCCATTCATCGCTGGCGTGATCGCATTGCCAGCTGCATCGAACAAGGGCGATGCCACACCCGCAAGGACCGACTTGGGGTCAAAGACACCATTGGCGGTCAGCGGCGCATAGGTCGCTTGTGGCTGCATCATTTTGTATTCTGAAGATTCGGTCACAGCTTTGTTTGCAGGGATATGACCTGCAGTTGCCCAGAACAGCGACTTATCTGACATATATTTGATCACTTCCAGAACAGCGGCGTGCTTTTCAGGCGTCGCGGCCTTGCCCACATTGTTCGGGATCGCGAAAGAG
>CAWUUC010000007.1:0-3883 GCA_963924905.1 uncultured Paracoccaceae bacterium | reverse complement strand
TTCAACCGCTTTGGCGCGATGGCGCGCATGACACCCGTGATTCCGTTATTTGGTGGCGCGACATTGTTCCAGCCTGTCTATGTTGATGACGTAGCCAAAGCCGCGGTAGCCGGAATCACTGCGGGCGCGCAGGGTGTCTATGAATTGGGCGGACCTGAGGTTTTGTCTTTTCACGCCTTGATTGATCGGATGTTGACGGTTATCCATCGCCGCCGTTGGATTTTGGACCTGCCGTTTTTTGCAGGTTCTGTTATGGCGACCGTTTTGGATTTTGGAGCTGCCGCAACGGGGGGATTGTTGAAAAACAACACGCTGACCCGCGATCAACTCACTTCGTTGAAGTCAGACAATATTGTTGCGCCAGCGATGAAAACCTTTTCCGACCTGGGAATCACGCCCACGGATTTGGGCAGTGTTATTCCTGAATATCTGTGGTGTTACCGCCCTGCAGGCCAATATTCTGCGATTAAAGATTCGGCTAAAAACCTAAAGAAAGTCTAGGCCAATGGAGCAAACGCTGGTTGCGGCCTTTCTGGGGATATTAGAGGGGCTGACAGAGTTTGTGCCAGTCTCGTCCACTGGGCATTTGTTGCTGGTCGGACATTTTTTGGGCTTTGAGTCGAGTGGTAAGACCTTTGAAGTGGTGATCCAGCTGGGGGCTGTGATGGCCTTGGTGGTCGTCTACTTTTCGAAACTGGTGCATGTTTTTTCAACCGCACATCGCGACCCCATGTCGCAACGGTTTATCATTTCGGTCTTGTTGGCGTTTTTCCCAGCGGTTGTTTTGGGGGTTTTGGCGCATGATTTTATCAAATCAGTGCTGTTTGAATCGCCGCAATTGATTGCATGGATGCTGGTTTTGGGGGGCATCGTACTGTTGTTCGTAGATCGTCTTGCGCCTGCGGTTACAGAGCAAGATGCATCTAGCCTGCCGTTTCGCAAGGCTTTGGCTATTGGGCTGTGTCAATGTTTGGCCTTGGTGCCGGGGGTGTCGCGGTCAGGATCGACCATTGTGGGCGCGCGGATGCTGGGCCTTAGCCGTGTCGCTGCGGCTGAGTTTTCGTTCTTTTTATCCTTGCCAACCATGCTGGGGGCTTGTGTTTATGATCTATATAAAAACCGCGATATCTTGAATTTCAATGATTTTGGGCAAATCGCGATTGGTTTTGGATTTGCCTTTGTGGTGGCGGTTTTGGTTGTGCGCGCAGTATTGGCATATGTGGGGCGTAATGGATTTGCGATCTTTGGTTGGTGGCGAATCATAGTAGGATCGGTGGCGCTTGTGGCGCTTTGGTCAGGGCTTTGACAACATAGGTACTAAAAGCTGACCTATATTGCAGCTAAAGATTGCCCTATTTCTCGCTTACCCTAAAAAATCTGCATGATATGTCAGTATTGCTGACTTTTATTCAAAACTGAACGGCTTTATGACGTCAGCGGAGCAATTTTTCCCCCGAGGAGCGCGATATGGCTGGCCAGAATATGCTAAAGTTCGTCAACATTAGCAAAGAGATGCCGCAAAAGCGTGATGCCGAGGCGCGGTCAGAAGATTTCGATGAAATCTATCGCAGCTATGCCGTCGAAAAAGCTGCTGAGCAAGCCAGCCGTTGCAGCCAATGCGGTGTGCCCTATTGCCAGTCTCATTGCCCCTTGCACAACAATATCCCCGATTGGTTGCGTCTTACGGCTGAGGGTCGTTTGGAAGAAGCCTATGAGATGTCACAGGCCACCAACACCTTCCCTGAAATCTGTGGCCGCATCTGTCCGCAAGACCGCCTTTGCGAAGGCAATTGTGTAATTGAACAATCGGGCCATGGCACGGTCACGATTGGATCGGTGGAAAAATATCTGACTGACAAGGCGTGGGAAATGGGTTGGGTGAAAACCATCAAGCCCCATTCAGAGCGCGCCGAATCCGTCGCGATCATTGGCGCTGGCCCCGGAGGGTTGGCCGCTGCTGATGTTTTGCGCCGTGCTGGTGTTCAGGTGACGGTCTATGATCGATATGACCGCGCCGGTGGTTTGCTGACCTATGGCATTCCTGGGTTCAAATTGGAAAAACCGGTTGTTATGCAGCGGATTGATCAATTGGCCAAGGGCGGCGTGACCTTTGTTCAAAATTGTAATGTCGGCGATGATCTCAGTTTTGATGCAATTCGCGGCAAACATGATGCGGTCTTGATTGCAACGGGTGTTTACAAATCGCGTGACATTGAAGCGCCAGGGGTCGGAGCAGCGGGCGTGGTCAAGGCGTTGGATTATCTAACCGCCAGCAATCGCAAAAGTTTTGGCGATGACGTTGCCGAGTTTGACAATGGAGAGTTGAACGCGATGGGCAAGCGCGTTGTCGTGATTGGCGGCGGTGATACGGCGATGGACTGCGTTAGGACTGCCATTCGTCAAGGCGCAACTTCGGTGAAATGCCTGTATCGTCGCGACCGTGCTAATATGCCAGGCAGCCAGCGCGAAACACAAAACGCCGAAGAAGAAGGTGTTGAATTTGTTTGGCTATCAGCGCCAAAAGGATTCACAGGTGGCGCAGTTGTGGATGGTGTGATGGTGCAAAAAATGCGTCTTGGCGCACCTGATGCGTCTGGCCGCCAGTCGCCCGAAATCATCGAAGGTGCCGATTATGTGGAGCCTGCCGATCTGGTCATCCAAGCCTTGGGTTTTGAGCCAGAGGCGATCCAAACACTTTGGGGCGTGCCTGAACTGGCTGTCACACGTTGGGGAACGATCAAAGCTGATTTTCGCAGCCATGCGACCAGTTTGACAGGCGTTTACGCCGCAGGCGACATCGTGCGCGGCGCCAGTTTGGTGGTGTGGGCGATCCGTGATGGGCGCGAAGCCGCCGAGTCGATTTTGAACTATCTAGCGGCCAGCAGCACTGTTGCGGCAGAGTAGCGAAAGGTTCACCTTCTGTTGGCCGATTGGGGCAGACACATAGGGGACAGCACGGATTTAGACACTGAAAAATGTCAACATCATTGACATAGAAAGGGACTGAAGATGAAGAAAGTCGCACTCATCGCTTTGGCACTGCCCTTTCCCGCCTTTGCGGGCAGCTTTACCCCACCAGAGGGCTGTACAGCCCATTTGACTGTGCAATCGCGCGGTTGCAATGTTGCGAACTATTACACCTGCGAACGTGATCCATCAGGCGAGCAATGGCGCGCGGATTACGATCAAGAGGG
The DNA here is from genome assembly GCA_963924905.1 of uncultured Paracoccaceae bacterium. Taxonomy (GTDB): domain Bacteria; phylum Pseudomonadota; class Alphaproteobacteria; order Rhodobacterales; family Rhodobacteraceae; genus Cypionkella. The sequence continues at coordinate 689 of CAWUUC010000007.1, read as the reverse complement.
GCTCTATTATCTGTCCAAGATTGATTTTGAAACGCAATGGATCGAAAGCTATGAGCAAAACCCAAGTATCAAGCAAACCTTGGACCCTAATCCCGCAGATCCTGCAAGTTTTACAGAATTGTTGGCGACAGGAATCGACACGTTTGATTTTAACCTGTCCAAAGACGATGGAACGGGCAGCAATGTCAAAGGCTTTGATCGCTTAACAGGTGAGACGGTTGTAATTGATGGCATAACGCTGCGGCGCACTGAATTTCAGATGATCGAAACTGACCTTGGTGGGACCGTTTTGCGCCAAGCCAAAGGATCCGAATTCATCAGCGAGCAGTTTCGCAACTTTTTCGCGGGCAGCGCACAGTATCTAACTGGCGAAGATTGGCTGACCCTAGAGGGTTCACCCGTGCAATTCAGTCAGGCGGGTGACAAGGGATTTGGCGCAACACAACCCATTTTTGATTGTGACGCGGTATTATCACAGGCAGTCCCCTTTATTTTCGAAGGGTTGCCAAGTGCTGGCTAAGGTGATCAGCGCGCCACATCCCTTGTATCTGACCTATCAAGAAGGGCGGTCAGATTGCCTTGTTTTGGCATTCACAGGTGTCGGCAACCGCATAGATCCGATCCCCGCACCAGAGGCGGCACGCCTGACCGGGTGGGACGGTGAAAACCATGTGTTATTCATCGCCGAT
>CAWUUC010000006.1:0-3545 GCA_963924905.1 uncultured Paracoccaceae bacterium | reverse complement strand
TTCGAGCGCGTCGATAAAGGATTTTGGGGTCTGCGAAATCTCACGCCCCAATCCGACCAGCAAAACATCAATTTTACCCTGCAAGGTCAGGGGCGTTGCCGTGTCGTTCAAACCGCCCCACGCCCCCGCATCCCAAGGCGTGATCAAACTCGCCCCGCGCAAGATATGGGTGCCCACGCGAAAAAATCCCGGGCCATAGCCCTCGATGGCCAAGGCCTCACCATAGGTGATTTCGGTCATCCGCATGAATTACGCATCCACATTGGCAAATTCGTGATCCAAACCCTTTTTCGGCTTGTCGGTGCGGTCCATCCCGATGATCAAAACGATATTTTTAGCGACATAAACGGATGAATATGTCCCCAAAATAACCCCGATGAAAATCGCCAAGGCAAATCCGTGGATCACATCCCCGCCAAAAAACAACAAGGCGCCAATCGCAATCAGCGTTGTGGTCGATGTCATCAAGGTGCGCGACAGCGTTTCATTAACGGTCAGGTTCATGACTTCACGCAGCGGCATGGTTTTGAATTTGACCAGATTCTCGCGCAGACGGTCAAACACAACCACCGTGTCATTGATCGAGTAGCCCAAAATCGTCAAAAGGGCGGCGATGATCGACAGATCAAATTTGATCTGAAACAGCGCAAAAATGCCCACCGTAATGAACACATCATGCAGCAAGGCCAAAACCGCGCCCAAGGCAAACTGCCATTCAAAGCGCAGCCAAATATAGATCATGATCAAGATAGAGGTCACAGTGACCGCAATGATCGACGAGGTGATCAATTCCCCCGACACTTTGGGACCCACCGATTCCACCGCGGTGATTTTCAACGCGGGATCGGCGGCCACCAAAGCATCCTCGGCCGATTGCAAGATTTCGGGGGTCACGGCCTCGGACCCTTCAAGGGCAGAGATCCGCACCATCGCCACGTGCTGATCATCGGCAAATGTGGGATCGAACACTTCGGTGATGACCACGTCACCCAATTCCACCCCAGACAGGGCAGCGCGCATCGTGCCGACATCCACGGGCGTGGTCGATTCTGTGCGGATTGTGGTGCCGCCTTTGAAATCGATGCCATAATTCAACCCCATCCAGCCCCAAAAGAAAAAGGCCATAAACATCAGGGCAATAGACCCACCAAAGGTGATCCACTGGGCGCGGAAGAAGTCGATATTCGTCGTTTCAGGGGCCAGTCGTAAACGCCATGCCATGATCGTCTCTCCTATACCTGAATGGTGGCGGGGCGGCGCCAGTTGAACCAAAGTGTCACGATCAATCGTGTGATAAACAGCGCCGTGATCACCGATGTGATGATCCCGACCCCCAAAGTGATTGCAAAGCCGCGCACGGGGCCAGCGCCCACGGCAAACAACACAAGGGCTGTGACCATCGTGGTGACATTGGCATCCAAAATGGCAGAAAATGCACGCTCATAGCCCAGTTCAATCGCCCGCGCGGGGCTTTTTGCGCTGCGTAATTCTTCGCGAATACGCTCGAACACCAGAACATTGGCATCGACCGCCATCCCGATGGTCAAAACGATGCCCGCAATGCCAGGCAGCGTCAACGTGCCGCCGATGCTGGACAATATCCCGAAAATCAACGCCATATTGATCAATAAGGCTATATTGGCGATCAAACCAAACAGGCCATAGGCTGCGATCATCCAGACCGCCACTGCGATCATGCCGATGATGGCGGCGGTTTTGCCTGCATCAATGCTGTCTTGCCCCAGTTCGGGGCCGATCGTGCGCTCTTCTAGAAAGTTCATTTTCGCAGGTAACGCGCCTGCCCGCAACAACACCGCCAGATTGGTTGAGTCTTCCAAGGTGAAATTGCCCGTGATAATGCCCGATCCGCCCGAAATATGGCTTTGGATTGTGGGGGCTGAAATCACCTGATCATCCAGCACAATCGCAAAGGGCTTGCCGATATTGGCGGCCGTGTAATCGCCAAACACCCGCGCGCCTGATGGATTAAAGCTGAAATTCACCGCAGGGCGGCCATTTTGATCGAAAGAGGGCTGGGCATCGGTCAATTGTTCGCCTGATACAACGGCGGTTTCCTCAACGATGTAATAAACCCCCTCTTCATCCATCGAGGCCAGCAATTTATTGCGTGGCCCCGCATCGGCGCCCGCATCACTGGTGCGGCTGACCACAGCATTAAAGGTCAGTTTCGCCGTGGTGCCGATGATCGCCTTTAACTCACTGGCCGATCCCAAACCTGGCACTTGGATCAAGATACGATCCGTGCCTTGGCGTTGGATGGTCGGCTCGCGTGTGCCCACCTCATCGACGCGGCGGCGAATGATTTCAAGGCTTTGCTGGATGGTCCGCACATCTGTTGCGGTCTTTTCGGCATCCGACAGCGCCACCACCAAAACGGTGCCATCCGCCGTGATGTCTAAATCCTGTTCACCCGCGCCCGTTAGCGTCACAACGGGGGTCGAGAGCGCCCGCACCGCGGCCAGTGCCGCTGTCATCCCGTCAGGGTTCGAAATGGCCACGCGCAAAACATCCGGTGTCGAGGGATCACGCTTAATCGCCCCCACCTGATCGCGCAAATAGCGCAACGTGTCGCGCACCTCTGGCCAAAGCGCGTCCATGCGCTGCGCATAGGCATCAGCCACCTGCACCTCTGCCAGCAAATGCGCGCCACCGCGCAAATCCAGCCCAAGATTGACCAAAGCTGAAGGCAAATAAGACGGCCAGCCCGCCAGTGCGGTCTGCACGTCGGGGCTGTCCTTGCCTGCCTCTATCGCCGTGACGGCATCATTATGCCCTTCAACCCGCGTATAAAACAGGTTGGGGGCCGAGGCGGTGATGCCCCAAACACTGACCACCAAAATGATCAGGCGTTTCCACAGCGACATCTCTAACATTTGAAAACCTTAGGCTTTTGCAGCGGGTTCAGTTTTGTTCATCACTTGCACAATCGTGTGCTTGACGATTTTCACCGTCACACCACTGGCAATTTCCACATCAATCATGCCATCATCATTGACCTTGGTCACTTTGCCAACAATGCCGCCTTGGGTCAAAACCTGATCGCCACGACGCAGCGCATCGACCATCGCCTTTAACTCTTTCATCTTTTTTTGCTGTGGACGAATAAGCAGAAAATACATGATCGCGAAAATCAAAACCAGCGGCAAAAACGACGCAAAGGCCGAGCCTGCGCCCGGAGCGCCAGCAGTTTGTGCAAAAGCAGGGGTAATAAACATCTGTTTCCTCAGGTGTTGGGGCCACAATTTGGCATGCGAGCGCACCCTATAGGCGGGCGCAAGGATAGGCAAGGTTTGGTGCATATAGGGGGAAGGAGGTGCGGTGAAAAGGCCGAGGCCGAAATTGCCCGCGCCCTTGCGGGAGCGGGCCGCACTTCATAAAAAACGAGATCAAAGATCCCTAACAGTCAATAGGTCGCCACATCCCCTTGCGGGCACCTGACGATAAAGTGAACCGTTCTAAAATCAGAGACGATGAATACCCTTCGTCCCTGAATGTGGTTTACCTGATTCTGCCCCCCCCGCCAA
>CAWUUC010000005.1:0-2991 GCA_963924905.1 uncultured Paracoccaceae bacterium | reverse complement strand
TGTGCAGAGACCTTCCATCCCAAACTCTCAGGCTTGCGCGCAATGTCACCCATATTTGCCCGGCGCAAGCCGCGGCCCGGCGACAAAAGCGATACAGCTTCTAGAATGTTGGTCTTGCCTGCGCCATTGGGCCCCGAAATAGCGACAGGACGGCCATCAAGCACAATCTGCGCCCTATGATGGCTGCGAAAATGCGACAAGCCTAGGCGGGTGATGGCAAGCCCCGTCACAGCATTTCCTTTCGCATTGACACAAATACCTCACGGGGGTGTGGGGGTGTGAAACCCCCACTTACACGCGCATCGGCATAACGACATAGACGGCCGACATATCATTGCCTTCGCGCATCAATGTTGGATCACCAGACGAGTTAAACATGAAAACTGCATTTTCCCGATCCACTTGACTGGCAATTTCCAGCAGATATTTCGCGTTAAATCCAATTTCCAAATGTTCGTCCGCATAGGCCACGGCCAATTCTTCCTCGGCTGCGCCCGAATCAGGGGCATTGACCGACAAGACCAAACGATCCTCATCCAACGACAGTTTAACCGCACGCGACCGCTCGGACGAGACGGTCGCCACACGGTCCACAGCCTTCGCAAATTCAGAAGCATCCACCTCAAGGCGGCGGGTGTTCCCTGTTGGGATAACGCGCGTATAATCTGGAAAGGTTCCGTCAATCACCTTGGATGTCAGTGTGATCGCGGGTGTGGCAAATCGCACTTTGGTTTCTGACACAGAAACCGCAATGCTTGCATCATCGTCTTCCAGCAATTTTTTCAATTCATTGACAGTTTTGCGCGGTACAATCACGCCCGGCATGCCTTGGGCGCCTTCGGGCAATGATGCATCAATACGCGCCAAACGGTGACCATCGGTCGCGACACAGCGCAACACCGCACCTGTGTCGCCCGTTGCGACATGCATATAAACGCCATTCAAATAATAGCGGGTCTCTTCGGTCGAAATTGCAAATTTCGCCTTGTCAAATAGGCGGCGCAGGACAGGTGCTGGGGCGGCGAAATTTGTCGTATATTCGGATGTTGCCATCACGGGGAAATCTTCGCGTGGCAATGTCGCCAAACTAAATGTTGAGCGCCCTGCCGCGATCGTCAACCGCCCCGAAGCTGCATCATCGGCCAAATTCACCAGCGCCCCATCCGGCAGTTTGCGGATAATTTCGTGCAGCATCACGGCCGAAACAGTCGTCGCACCCGCGCGTTCAACCATCGCAGGCGCGCGATCTTGGACCTCGATATCCAAATCCGTGGCGCGGAAGGACACTGTGCTACCTTCAGCCTCGATCAGCACATTCGCCAGAATTGGGATCGTATTGCGCCGCTCAACCACAGACTGCGCTTGAGCCAAGGCCTTTAACAGCGTGCCGCGTTCAATACTGATTTTCATCTTGGTAATCCTTTGGTCACAGCGCAAATCCCCGTGATCGGGGCCGACAGAATTAGCGGCTTTGCGCCATATCGCAAGCCCTAAGCCATTCCTCGCAGATAAAAAAATGACGGTTTAAGGTTTTAACCCTGTAATGATCGCCGTAAGCGAAGCAAATCGTCAGACAACTGACTGTCCGTCGACATCAACTCTTCGATTTTGCGAACACCGTGCATGATGGTGGTATGATCACGCCCACCAAATCTGCGCCCAATTTCTGGCAGACTGCGGGGGGTCAATTGCTTGGCCAGATACATCGCCACCTGACGTGGTCGTGCAATTGTACGCAGGCGTTTAGGGCCGATCATATCGGACAGACGAATGTTATAATGCTCTGCCACTTTGCGTTGGATTTCTTCGATCGTCAGTTTGCGATCTGACGCGCGCAGAATATCTGATAAACAATCTTGGACCAGTTCCAGATTGATTTCCCGTCCAACCAAGGATGCAAAGGCAAAGAGGCGCGTTAAAGCCCCTTCCAAAACGCGGACGTTGGTGGTGATCCGATGCGCCAAAAATTCCAGCACGCCTGCAGATATTTCCAGACCTTTATACTGCACGCGGTAAAATTCTACCTTTTGCTGCAAGATTCCCAAACGCAATTCGTAATCAGTCGGGTGCAAATCCACGACCAAACCGCATTGCATCCGCGATTTAATGCGATCCTCAAGATCTTTGATCTCACTCGGCGCACGGTCTGCAGAAATAATGATCTGCTTATTTTGATCGACCAGCGCGTTAAACGTGTGAAAGAATTCCTCTTGGGTGGAATCCTTACCTGCGATGAATTGCACGTCATCCACCATCAACACATCAACCGAACGGAAAATGGATTTGAAATCCATGATTTGCTTGTCACGCAAGGCTTGGACAAAGCGATACATGAACTGTTCGGCCGAAAGATACAAAACGCGCAAATGCGGCTGGCGGGCCTGCAACTCGTGGGCAATCGCGTGCATCAAATGGGTTTTACCCAGACCAACGCCGCCATAAAGAAACAAGGGATTAAACGACACGGGACCACCTTCGGCAACACGTCGCGCGGCGGCATGGGCCAGTTCATTCGGTTTTCCCACAACAAAACTGTCAAAGGTAAAGCGCGCATCCAATGATGCACCTGGCAGTTCCGAATCAACTTTTGTCCGCGCTTTGACAGGGCGGCGTGTATCAGCGGACAGATCTTGATTGGGTGCGATTGAACCTGCCGCGCGAAGGGCAAATTCCAGACGGCCTACGGCGCTGCCTTGGGCAGACAAGTGGCCCAAGATCGCATCTGAAAAGTTGCGCTTGACCCAATCACCAAAAAAACTTGTTGGCACTTCAAAGGTTGCGACACCATCAACCAAATCACGCATATGCAAAGGCTCTATCCAACTGGCATAGTTGTTTTTGCCGATTCGCTTAGCCAGAGCCTCGCGCGTCTGCATCCACTCTTGATTCGTCATTGCTTTTCCTGTCCCCATCCCGCAACCCGCCAACGGCGCGGAAAACCCACTTAAATCACCTACGATCTGGGCGCACTTGTGTCGCCAGTCATGCCAG
>CAWUUC010000004.1:0-9124 GCA_963924905.1 uncultured Paracoccaceae bacterium | reverse complement strand
GGCCCCGTCAATATCATCGCCGAACTGACAGGCCGCTAAACACACCCGCTTTCCCCGTTGCCCAAATATCTCGGGGGATCAGGGGGGCTGGCCCCCCTCCTTTTGGCTTGCCCAGCGGTATTTGCGCCCCCTGGTAATCGGGCGTTTAGGGCATCACCTCAAAGCGATCTACATCTACCATCCCATGATCGGTGATCTTCAAATGTGGGATCACAGGCAGGCACAAAAATGCAAGTTGCAAAAACGGCTCTTCCAACACAACGCCTAATGATTTCGCCGCTGCCCGCAGTTTGATCAGATCGCCATGGACCTGTTCAAAACTGTTCAGGCTCATCAATCCCGCCACAGGCAGGGAAATTTCGGCCAAAATCCGCCCGCCAGATGTCACAACAAATCCACCTTCAATTTCTGACAATCGGCTGACGGCCAAGGCCATATCGTCGTAATCCGCGCCCACCACAGCGATATTATGATGATCGTGACACACTGTTGATGCGATAGCCCCCGCCGTCATGCCAAAGCCTTGGACAAAGCCCGTCGCAATATTGCCATTCACGCCGTGGCGCTCAACCACAGCTATTTTCATAAGGTCCCGCGCCAGATCGGGGCGCTTATCACCGTCTTCAGGCGCAATGTCATAGGTCAGATGCTGGGTGATGATCTTGCCCTCAATGATCCCAATGACGGGCGTTTCCACGCGGTTGCCGCTGGTGCGAAAACTTGCCGCAGTCACCCGTGGCGCTTTGACTGAATGGCGTGCCACGGGGGGGATGACCTCGCGCGCGGCAAAGGCCGCCTCATCGACCAAAACACCGCCCGCAAAAACCATGGAAACGCGGCAGGTTTCCAAATCGTCCAACACTGCGATATCCGCGCGCAGACCTGGTGCGATCAAGCCGCGATCTTTTAGGCCAAAGGCCTCAGCCGCAGATAGGCTTGCCGCGCGGTAGACCGCCAAGGGTGGCGCGCCAAGGCCAATGGCCGTGCGGATCAGATAATCTAAATGCCCGTGTTCAGCGATATCCAGCGGGTTTCGATCATCGGTGCAAAAGGCAATATAGGGGGAATGGCGTTCGGTGATCAGGGCGGCCAATGCGTGTAAATCCTTCGACACTGACCCTTCACGGATCAAAACCCGCACACCCTTCCGCAGTTTTTCCAGCGCCTCATCATAGCCCGTCGCCTCATGTTCGGTTCTGATCCCTGCGGCGATATAGCCGTTCAGATCTTTGCCGCGCAGCAAAGGCGCATGGCCATCGATATGACGTCCCGCAAAGGCGGTGAGTTTCGCCAGACATCCCGCATCTTTGAACAAAACACCCGGGTAATTCATAAACTCTGCGAGACCAATGACGCGGGGATGATCCATCAGAGGGGCGATATCGGCGGCTTCAAGCCTTGCGCCTGTGGTTTCCATATGCGTGGACGGCACACAAGACGACAGCTGCACGCGAATATCCATCAAGGTGCGTGATGAGGCATTTAGAAAATATTCGATTCCCGTCAAACCGCAGACATTGGCGATTTCATGCGGATCACAAATTGCGGTTGTGACCCCGTGGGGCGTCACGCAACGATCAAATTCGAACGGGGTGACCAGACTGCTTTCGATGTGCAAATGGGTATCAATAAAACCCGGTGTCAGGATTTTGCCCGTAAGATCAATCTCGCGCAGACCGCTATATTGACCAAAGACGCCCACAATCCGATCGCCACAGATTGCCACATCAGTATCCACCAAATCGCCCGTGATCAAATCAAACACGCGCGCGCCCTTTAGGACCAGATCAGCGGGGATAACGCCGCGCCCTTGGTCGATGCGATTTTCCAAATTGGTCATGACATTCTCCTTTTGTGTGATGATACCTGATTGCGGCGCGAGGGAAATGGGGCGATGAAGGGTCCAGAGGTGTTTCATGCGTCCTTTGCGCGGCATAATGTTCAAATTGGGATCGGTGCTGATCTTTATCGTCATGTCGTCGCTGATCAAGGCGGCGGGCATGCCTGCGGGCCAATCGGTGTTTTTTCGCAGCTTTTTTGCGATCCCAGTGATTGTGGGCTGGCTCGCACTGCGCGGCGAATTGGTGACGGGCTTTCGGGTGCAAAATCCCTTTGGGCATTTTTGGCGTGGCTTTGCAGGGACATCTGCAATGGGGCTGGGCTTTGCGGGTTTGGCCTATTTGCCCCTGCCCGAGGTGACAGCAATTGGCTATGCCGCGCCCTTGCTGACAGTCGTTTTTGCCGCGATGTTTTTGGGCGAAGAGGTGCGTTTGTTTCGGATATCTTGCGTGGCGCTGGGACTGTTGGGTGTTTTGGTTGTCCTATCCCCAAACCTCAGTGTTCATGCCACGACCACGGCCACTTTGGGTGCGGTGTTGGTCCTAACGGGTGCGGTATTTTCAGCACTGGCCCAAGTGTTTGTGCGTAAATTGGTGACGACGGAAAAGACCCCTGCGATTGTGTTTTATTTTTCGGTGACCTCAACGTTGTTATCGCTTTTGACAATTCCTTTCGGCTGGGTGATGCCGTCGTCCCAGCAAGCCGCGCTATTGGTTGGCGCGGGTTTATTGGGGGGGCTTGGTCAGATATTTTTGACATCCAGTTACCGTTGGGCGGATGCCTCGCTTGTGGCGCCGTTTGATTACGCGTCAATGATTTTTGCTCTGCTCATTGGCTATTTCATTTTTGCGGAAACCCCTAGCGTGACCATGCTGGCTGGGGCGGGGCTGGTTATCTTGGCAGGGGTATTGATTATTTGGCGCGAACGGAAATTGGGCATCGAGAGGGCCAGAGGACGCAAGGCGATGACCTTGTAGGGTGCGTGCTTGACACGCACCTTTTTGTTTAGGTGCGTCAGATGACGCACCCTAAAGCGGCTGATTTAGCGCCGCGAGACCCTTGCCCCTGAGGCGATTTCGATGATCTCGGCCGTGATCGCCTCTTGCCGCGCACTTCTGGCCAAGGCTTGAAGGCGGGCCAATTCGTCATCAATTTGGCGCGACGCTTGCGCCATTGCAGTCATCCGCGCTTGATTTTCGGCGGCAAATGCGTGCAAGGCGGCACGGGTCAGTTCTGCTTGGATCAGATCGAACCCCAAGGACAGGGCCAATCGCGCAGCTGGCAGATTTGTCACCGCGTCGCGCCTCTGTGAACTTTGCCCCCCCTTCAGTGGGGATAAAATGCGCCGTTGAACCTGAATATGGCCCTTGTCCCAGCTTGGATAGATCACTTCTAGATCAGACAAAGGACTGTTTTCAAAGATCCGCGCCAGAACGTCATCTGCGAATTTCGGTAAATTGGCGGAACGCGCGGGCAGCGCGGTGGACCAGGTCGGGGTCATGCCTTGCGCCTTTGCTATCCCTATGCCGCGCGTGCCGATCAAAAACAGATCGACTGTGTTGGGACCTTGCAACACATTCAGAACCTTTTGGGAAAAGTCACCGACAAAGCCCTGTTCGGCACAAAAGAGGATCACCGTGGCGCGGTTGGGCGGCGATTTATGCTGTGGGATTTGGACCTGTTGCCATGCAGCGCGCAGGGTTGCGGCATAGCTGTCGACCGCTGATAACTGCCCGTTTGCGGTGCGCGCCCTTGCACTGGCAATACCTGTCATAGCATGCACAACATTGCCCAATTGCCCAATTCCTGCGATCTGATCATCCAGTTCAGACATCGACATCCCCAAGGCTGGAAATCAAACTCTGGGCGATCTGCAGCAACTGGGCGCGATCACTGTCCTGCAGTGGATCAAACAAAGATGCCTCTGCCAGTCCACGATCCCCACAAGATTTTGACAATTTTTCACGAAACAAGGTCATTTGATCGGGGGTGAGCGGGTCAAATAATCCTGCTTGGACCGCCAAAACTAAAATCACCTCATCGTCCAGCGATATGGGTGCGTGTTGGCTTTGTCGCAGCGTGGCGCGCAAGCGGTCCCCCCGCGTCAGTTGTGCCTGAACACGGGGTGCTATGGCACCGCCAAAGCGGGTAAAAGCCTCTATCTCTAGGAACTGTGCATAATCGAGGCGCAAGGATTTTGCCGCATCTCGCAAAGCGGGCGCTTGGGTTTTGCCGCCGACGCGACTGACTGACAGACCGACATCCACCGCTGGTTTGTTGCCTTGGTTGAATAATTTTGCATCCAGCACGATTTGCCCATCGGTGATCGAAATCAGATTGGTGGGGATATAGGCGGACAGATTTCCCGCCTCGGTCTGGGCAATGGGCAAGGCCGTCAATGATCCGCCACCCCCAGCCTTTGCCAATTTTGCCGCACGTTCCAAAAGACGGGCATGGACATAAAAAACATCGCCTGGATAAGCCTCTCGCCCAGGGGGTTGGCGGGTCAAAAGGGCGATTTCGCGATGCGTTGCGGCGTGTTTGCTGAGGTCATCTATGACGATCAAAGCGTGTTGGCCCGTGTCACGAAAATATTCGGCAATCGTCATGCCCGCAAAGGGCGCAATCCATTGCAACCCAGGCGCTGTGGCAGGCCCAGCCACAACGACAATGCAGCGGTCCATTGCCGCATGGGCCTTCAGCGCATCTATAGCGCGCCGCACCGCCGAAGTTTTTTGCCCCACTGCCACATAGACGCAAATCATATCGCAGTCTTTTTGCGCGATGATCGTATCAATGGCGAGGGTGGTTTTGCCCGTCGCCGCATCACCCACAATCAATTCGCGTTGTCCGCGCCCCAAGGCGAACAAGGTATCAAGCACCAAAATTCCTGTTTGCACCGGTTGTGTCACCAAATCGCGTTCGACAATGCCGGGCGCGGGGCGTTCAACAGGCAAACTTGCCAAGGCGTCGATTGGTCCTTTGCCATCCAAAGGTCGCCCCAAAGGGTCAATGATACGCCCCAAAAGGGTAGGACCAACAGGCACGCGCACCACATCGCCCGTGCCGTAAACACTGTCGCCCGCCTGCAAAGATTGGGCCGTATCCAACAAAACACAGCCAATGCGGTCAGGTTCCAACACTTGGGCAAAGCCGAACTGTCCATCCCCAAAACGCAGCAATTCATCCAATTGCACCAAGGGAAGGCCTGATATCATCGCAATGCCATCGGCAAATTCGCGCACCTGCCCGCGATGATCAAATTGCGGTTGTAACTGGGTGGACTGGACAATGTTTTTCGCACGATCTAGCCAGCTTATATCATGGGGCATCTTTGACCGCCCCATCGTCAGGATTGGTCAATACCACCTTTATCTGCGCCAAATCGGCGGCCCAAGAATTTGCCAGACTGAAATGCGCGCTGTGCAATTCATAGCCCGCGATAAGGGAAGGGTCATCCCGCACTTGGATGTTTTGGGCGTCTTTGCGGCCAAGGGCCTGGGCCAGATCATCCAAAAGACGCAATTGTGTGGTCTTATCTGGCATTTTTGCAGCGATCAATTCCAGTGCATCGACAGCTGATAAGGCACTGCGCTGGGCATCGGTCAGGGTGGAAATGCTTTCGATCAGCCAATCAAAAAACGCCTGTTCAACCAGCGCCCCATCCAGCCGTGTCATCAATTTCGTCGCAATCGTTACAGCCAAATCACTAGAATTTTGAATGTCCGTTTTCTTTTGATCTGCGGCCTGTTTCGCGCGCGCCGCTTGTGCCTTTGTGGCCAAATCATTGGCGGCGGTTTGGGCCTGTTTTAATAGATCATCCTTAGTGACTTTTGCCGTGTCACGGGCCTTTGCCAAGACATCCTCGGCCTTGGAGTGTGAAGTGTTTTCTTCAGCGGTGATCTCTGCTTTTTTGTGGTTAGCATCATCCAGCGCTGTCTGGGCTTTCGCCAATAAATCTGCTGCGGTTTGCTTGCGCGTGGCGATCATTGCGGCGACAGGCGTCCAAAAAAATCGTTGTAAAAGCCATATCAGGACGAGGACATTTACGGCCTGAAATCCCAAGGTCCATATGTCAAAACTCATGCCAGCAGCGGGTTGGCGAATAGCAACAACAGGGCGATGACCAGACAATAGATTGCGGTGGTTTCAATCATCGCAAGTCCAACAAACAAGGTGCGAGAGATGGTATTTGCGGCCTCTGGTTGGCGGGCAATAGCCTCCATCGCGGCGGCGACAGCACGTCCTTCGGCCAAAGCTGGGCCTAATGCGCCAAAAGATACCGCAAATGCGGCGCAAAAAATACTGATGAGTTTTAGATAATCCACTTAGCTCTCCTGAGGTTGGGGGCTGCCTTTTTCGACGGTCGAAGCGATGAAGACGATAGCCAAAATCGCAAAAATATAGGCTTGGACTGCGCCCGTCAGAAGGTCCAAAACCATCAGTGGGATCGGCACCAAAAGCGCCGCCAATGATCCGACAATGGCAATCACAAAAGCCCCGCTCATGACATTGCCAAACAGGCGGATGAACATCGAAAAAATGCGCGTGACACTTTCGAGGATGTTCAAGGGGATCATCACAGGGTTAGGCAGGGTAAAGCCCCGCAGATATCCGCCAAGCCCATCGCGGCGCAAACTGAACCAGATGATAGAGAAAAAGACCAAAATTGCCAGTGCCGCTGGTGTTTCCAAAGTGGCCGTGGGCGGTGTCACACCAGGTATCAGCGACGACCAATTGGCAATCAAAATGAACAAAAACAATGTGCCTACAAAGGCGCGGTAAGGTTCGGGCTTTGCGCCTGTGACATCGCGGATTTGGCTATCTATGGCGCTGACCAAAAGTTCAGCCGCCGCTTGTGCGGTAGATGGAACGAGGGTCAGTCGCAAGGCGCCTGTCATAGCCACTAACACTGCCATAATGGCCCAAGTCACCAGAACGGCAGGCATGATGGGGACAGGGCCGATCATAAATAGAGGGGCGGTGATCAGCGGATTTTCCATATCATAGCCCCCGTGCTAGCGCATGAATCGTGGCAAAGCGTCCGATCATAAACCCAAGACCTAGACACATCAGCGGCATCCCGCCTTGAAGGGCCGCCAACACGAACACCGCCCCCATCACCACCATACGGCCCAACGTCAGCGCAACACCTAAGGCCATGCTTCCCAGCGCAGGCGACAACAAATGTTCCACGCTTTGGCGCAGAAGGCGAAAGTAAATCATGCCTAAACCAATTCCAAACGTGGCCCAGCCTGTCCAAACTATCATCTGCGACCCACCCATCGCCACGCAAACCATCCGCCCCCGACCAACCCCAAGATCAGCAAAGGCGCAGTCCACAAAAGACCCGTGTCAAATCGCACATCCAGCCAGCGCCCCAGAATGATGCCCCCCAGCATGGGCAGCACAATAATCCAGCCCAAAATGCCAATCTGTGCCAACCGCCGCCCCACCGAGGCATCGCCCTCGCGCAGCCATGCAGCGCGCATCGATTGGGTTTCGCGGATTTTACGCAGCAAAGGGTCTTGGTCCTTAGGGTCGGTCATGGCCCCCCCCTTTTGATCGTAAACGATCGGCCAGCTGACGGGTCACATCCAATTGTCGGCGGTTGGCCTCGATATATTCAAAACGTTCATCGTCAATGTCTTGATGAAAACGAACCAGGACATCGCGATCTAAATTGTCCAAGTTGTCACCGATCACCGCCTCTCGTGAGGCAATGGCGACCTTGCCGTTTTCCACAGTCAGTGCCCCGCCGCGCAAGGCGCAAAAATGCGCCGAACCGTCGCCTGCGACCCAAGTGACGACAGATACCGACAAGCGCGTGATAAAATCGACATGGTGGGGCAGGATACCAAAGCTGCCGCTGTCATCAACAGCTTGCAAACTGCGGGCGGGGCTGTCGACCAAAACCGCCAAGGGGGTTATAATTCGTAAATCCATTGTTGTCATGCCGCGACCTTGGCGGTGCTATCGGCCTCTTTTTTGCGGGCATCTTGCAGTGTGCCGATCATATAGACCGAACTTTCCGCCCAATCATCTGTGGCCCCATCCAAAATAGCGCGGCATCCTGCCAAAGTGTCCGAACGGCAGACCGACTGACCTGGGGTTCCTGTAAAGGCCTCTGTTACCGAAAAAGGCTGGGTCAAAAACCGCTGCAACCTCCGCGCGCGGGTCACAATTTGTTTGTCGGCCGCGCTAAGTTCGTCAATACCCAAAAGAGAAATGATATCTTGCAGTTCGGCAAAGCGCGCCAACATTTCCCGCGCTTCGCTGGCAATTTGGTAATGCGCCTCCCCCACCATTGCAGGATCCAGCAAGGTGGATGACGAGGCTAAAGGATCAATCGCAGGATAAAAGCCTTGGGCTGCCAGATTACGGGCCAAGACGATGACGCAATCCATATGGCCAGAAATCGTGGTCACAGCAGGGTCGGTGAAATCATCGGCTGGCACATAACCTGCTTGGATAGAGGTGACGGCCGCCCCGGCGACCGACGCAATACGCTCTTGCAATTTGGCCACTTCGGTTGCCAAGGTTGGTTGATATCCTACCCGTGATGGCAGTCGCCCCAGTAAACTGGACAGTTCTGCACCCGCTTGGACATAGCGAAAGACATTATCCATCAGCAACAGCACATTTTGGTGGCGCGTGTCGCGGAAGTATTCGGAAATTGTCAGCGCAGTCAGCGGCGCGCGCCAGCGGGCACCTGGGGGTTCGTTCATGTGACCATAAACCAAAACTGTGCGCGCCAAAACGCCCGAGCTTTGCATATCACTCAACAGTTCATGCCCCTCGCGAGAGCGTTCACCGATCCCCGCAAAGACAGAAATTCCCTGATATTTTTCGACCATTGCATGAATCAATTCCATGACGAGAACAGTTTTTCCCACGCCTGCGCCGCCAAACATTGCAGCTTTGCCGCCTTGTGCCATGGGCGTCAAAAGATCGATGACCTTAATACCCGTTTCAAAAATTTGACTGCGCGCCGATTGGGTCGATAAAGCAGGGGGCACCGCATGGATCGATCTACGCGCCACATCATTGGGCAAAGCCGCGCCCAGATCACGCAATCCCCCCGTGGCGTCTAGCAAACGCCCCAGAACGGCCGTCCCCACAGGCGTCATAATCGGCCCCCCTGTCGATATCACCCGAACCCCGCGCGCAAGCCCTGTGGTCGATTGCAGTGCAACGGCGCGCAATGTGGTGAGATCAAGATGGCTTTGCACCTCTAGGATCAAAGGATCGGTGTTGTCCCATGCCACATTGAGCGCCGTGTTTA
>CAWUUC010000003.1:0-4006 GCA_963924905.1 uncultured Paracoccaceae bacterium | reverse complement strand
GTGTTGGTCATGGTTTGCACCGAGATTGGCGCATCGCCACCCACCAGCACCTTGCCCACGCGGATTTGCCGCGAAACGCGCCGATCAATATTGCGCCATGGACGGATTGGGTTATGGGTCATGTCAACTCCTGCCGATTTTGACCCAAGATAGCCTTTGGCGCGGCCTACTGCAACTCTTCGCGCGTCACTGATCTTGCGGATCGGCGGTGGTATTTTGCGCCATGAACTGGGCCAAATCCCCGTCCGCAGCCAGATCAGCCACAGTATAGGTCGACGCCAAGGATGACCCCGTCAAATCAACATTCTTGACAACTTGCGGCCCCGTGGCCGCAGGGCCAAAGGTTTTGCCATCCACGATAAAATAAACCGCGCTGGAATTACCCGCCCGCAACCGTGGCGCAACCTCCAGGGCGGGCACCGCATAGCGTTCGCCCGCATCCAAGATTTTCTCAAACAAAACCGTTCCATCGGCCGCCGAGACAGAAATCCAAGAAGGACGTGCCGCAAAAATTTCAACGCCCTGTTTGATGTCTGCAACAACTTGGACGGCATCTTCAACGGCAATCTCATCTGGCACGGCAACGGCCAGACCAGATTTGCGCGGATCAATCGCTGAAATGGGACCGTCGCGCGCCACCAAAACGGGCACATCCAAGGGACGCGGCTGAACCAAACGGGTGGTCGGATCCAGACCCGCGATCACTGTGGGGGCCGCAGTTTTCGTCACGTTTTGGCTAGTCAAACCGGCGCCCACATCTGCCACCACCACGGGTGCCAAATTTACGGGGGCAAGATCCACCCGTTGCACCGCCTGCAAGACCGCGTATCCGCCATAACCAATAAACGCCGCAACACCCAACAAAACCGCAAGAGAACCCAGCATACCGGGTTCCATCAACCCCGTGCCACGGCGTTCTTGCGGCGAAAAACTGCGGTCAAACCTTGGGTCACTTGCGGTCGCGCCCATGGCAGCATCTTGTTTTGCGCGCAAGGCCGCCACAGGGGCAGTGGACGCCGACGGAGACATTCCATGCGCGACAACAAACCCAGTTTCTTGGCAAAATTGCTGAAACGCCTGATCAGGGTCCATCCGCAAATAGCGTGCATAGGAACGAACATAACCTGAAATAAAGCTGGGCGTATCAAAGGCGGACAGATCACCGTTTTCGATCGCAGCCAGATAGGTTGCTTTGACGCGTAAATCGCGTTCGACATCCAAAAGAGATTTCCCAATGGTCGCACGTTCGCCACGCATCATGTCACCAAGACGCAGCTCAAAGTCGTCAAACCCCATCAGTTTGACCGCCCCTGGATCAGGCTGAACATCTTTACGCCCGATCATAAACCCCGTCCGATCATCGCCATACTGTCCCGCGCCCTGACCAAATACTGGAGTAGTAATTCAGCCATTTTGAAAACTTTATTGTTATTAAGTGATTCTGTATAGAATAAATGTATTTATACGGCGGGTTTACACCAACTGGTCTAATGTGACAATCGAAAGTCGTCCCGCGTTTTTGGCGTGCGAAGGCCATCGCGAACCTGCCGATGGCCTTGGTCGCAAGCAGGGATTGCAGTGTCATGATTTTGGCGCAACTTCTAGGATTACCATGCAGGGATCAGGCGCCTTGGCGGCAACCTGACAGGCTTTGACCGCCTCAGTGGCCGCTGTTTCCGCGTCGGGAAGACCGCTGCGCGCGGCTGCAGATGTCACAGGAAGGCCCGCTTGGGTAAACCCTTCTTTTGGAGATACGGCCATCGCTGCAAAACCGCCCTGCCCGGGTACAAACATAGCCAAACCTTCTTTGCTTTTGGCAACGAAACGAAGAACTTCGATATCATCAGGTGACAAAAAGTCATGCAAATGCAAGGTTATGGTGTAGCCTTGTAATTCGGACACTTCGGTTGCGATCTGGGCTTGCGCTGGACTGGTCAGGCCCAAGGCGGCAAAGATCATGCCAGATAAGGCCAATGGATGCATCGCTTGCATTTCGCGGTCTCCCACCATAACGATTCCCTTGAAGTGCCGCGCTTTTAACGCAGCGATTTTGCAAGGCATAGCCCCGTTTTCTGACATAGGCGATCATACGCCAGATTGGACCACATATGACCATCGATGCTGTCTTGACCAAAATTGATGAAAACTTGCCAAAAGCTTTGGATCGTTTGATGGATTTGTTGCGTATCCCGTCGATTTCCACCGATCCCGCCTTTGTCCCCGATTGCAATCACGCGGCCGAGTGGTTGGCCTATGAACTGACGGAACTGGGGTTTAAGGCCTCGGTTCGCCCGACAAAGGGGCATCCGATGGTCGTCGCCCATTGCGATGGGGCGGGACCCCATTTGCTGTTTTATGGCCATTATGATGTTCAGCCTGTCGATCCTTTGGCGCTTTGGTCGCGCGATCCCTTTGATACTGCGATTGAAAAGACCGCCAAGGGCGAGGTTATTCGCGGGCGCGGCGCATCGGACGATAAAGGCCAGTTGATGACCTTCCTTGAGGCTTGCCGCGCTTGGCGAGACGTCCATGGCGCATTGCCGTGCAAGCTCACCATCTTTTTAGAGGGTGAAGAGGAATCTGGTTCCCCTTCCTTGATCCCCTTTATGCAAGAAAATGCGGCAGAGCTTGCGGCGGATTTGGCCCTGATCTGCGATACAGGGATGTTTCAATCCAAATCCCCCGCCATCGTGACCATGTTGCGCGGTCTTATGGGCGAGGAAATGACCATCACGGGCCCGAACAAGGACTTGCATTCAGGGATGTACGGCGGACTGGCGATGAACCCTATTCGGGTTATGACGCGCATTTTGGCGGGCATGCACGACGATCAAGGACGCATCACAATTCCGAATTTCTATGATGGTGTGACTGAGTTGCCCGAAGAAATTCAGGCTCAATGGCAGGCGCTGGCCTTTGATCATGCGCGGTTTTTGGGGGATGTGGGATTGTCGGTTCCCGCGGGCGAGGCGGATGCAACGCCTTTGCAAATGATCTGGTCGCGCCCCACCGCCGAAGTCAATGGCATTTGGGGGGGCTATACGGGCGATGGGTTCAAAACCGTTCTGCCCGCGCAGGCCCATGCCAAAATCTCATTCCGACTGGTGGGGATTCAAGACCCAGATGCAATCCGCGCCAATTTCCGCGCCTGGGTCGGCGCGCAATTGCCGCCAGATTGCGGGGTGGAATTTCATGCCCACGGCAATTCGGCCGCAGGCCATATGCAGATCACCCACCCCGCGTTTGAGGCCGCCCGCGCAGCGCTGGCAGAGGAATGGCACCTGCCCGCCGCCTATGTCGGATGCGGCGGCTCCATTCCCATCGCGGCTTATTTTAAAACCTATTTAGGAATGGATGCGATGTTATTGGGATTTGCCAAGGACGACGATCAAATCCATTCACCGAATGAAAAATATGATGTCGAAAGTTTCCACAAAGGGATCAGGTCTTGGGCCCGGCTTTTGGCAAAATTGGCGTGATATTGTGGTGAGACTGGGGAGGGTTTTGCACCCTCCCCAAACCCCTCCCGCAAGTATTTGGGTCAGTATGAAAGCGGATCAGCGCTGTGTAGCCAGTTTGAGCGCCAAGAGTGCCCAGGGCGTGCCATGTAGCAAAAAGTCAAAGATATCAATTGGTTTTCGCAGATCACCTGCGGCGAGCATTTTCAGCTTTTCCCAGATATGGGGTTCGGGCGAAAAAGGGGCGAGGCCCAAGGTCAGGGCTGCGATGAGCAAGACGGAAAGCGGGATTTGATTGAGGATTTGCATGATGGCCTTTCGGGGTGTTTTGGGAGCTGATATATCATATTCAAAAAACTGTATATGAAAATCGGCGCAGAACGTGTTTGGGCCAATCTCTGAAACTTGGTCGTTTTTTTGCAAAGGCCATGCGGCGCACATCAGGGCAGCTTTGATGAAAGTGCAGATGTTCAGGGCCACCAACCGAACGATCCGATGGTGGCGACTGCGGATCATTTGGAAGGCGGAGGGAAAATCGAGATGAATCC
>CAWUUC010000002.1:0-4465 GCA_963924905.1 uncultured Paracoccaceae bacterium | reverse complement strand
GCCCCTTCGATAAAGGGGGCCGCAAAAGCGCCCATCACATCCCCCGGCGTGACGCAAGGCAAGCTGTGGCTGCGATCATGGCAATTGAGCAAAACGGCGCGCATCTGATGCAGCATGGCAGGCGGCGTTACAAGACGGGTCACAAGGCTGGTGTAAAGAACACCGCAAGCCCCCGCCGCGTGCAACATCTGCAAAGCCGCCTCTTCGGCGGCAGGGTCCGCTTTGGTGCAGATCACCGCAACAATCCCGCCCTGCTCGGCCGCCTCGGCGCGCGCCCCTTCGATAAAGGGGGCCGCAAAAGGCGTCGAGGACAAATCGTCGATCAACATCCCGATCAGGCGCGACTCGCTGGGTCGAAGGGCGGATTTGCGCAAATAGCCCAGACTTTGCGCCACATCTTTGACCCGCGCACGCGTGTCGTCAGAGACGCGGGCATTGGGCACATCGTTTAACACCAAAGACACGGTGGCCTGCGAGACCCCAGCAGCAAGGGCGATGTCATTCATGGTGGCACGTTTGGTCATAGGGCTGTGTAACGCCAAATGATTCGCTTGTCACGGGGCCGATGCCCCCTTATTGATAATAATATTAGCAATTATTGGCGGGTATTATCATGCGTGATATCATCTCTTTGGACGGCGATTGGCAGTTTCAGCACGAGACGGACAGCGCAGCGCGCACCGCCCATGTGCCGCTGCCATGGCAGGCCCAGTTTCCCGATCTGCGCCAAAGCTCTGGCCGCGCCGTCTATCGCCGTCAGTTTCCCCGCCCCAAAGGCGAGGCGGTTTTGCGGTTTGGCGCGGTCAGCTATTTGGCCGAAATTCTGGTGAATGGACACAGCATGGGCCAGCATGAAGGCGGCTATCTTCCGTTTGAAATCACCGTGCCAACTGCCGTGCTAAAGGATGTCAACGATCTAGAGGTGCGCTGCCTCTTGCCTGATGGCGCGCCCAATGACGCAGGCATTGCCTTTGGCGAAATCCCGCATGGCAAGCAAAGTTGGTATGGGCCAATTGGGGGTATTTGGCAAAGTGTCACCCTTGAAGGGCGCGATCCTGTACATCTGTCACAGTGCAAAATCGTGGCCGATCTGTCGGGCCGCGTGACGGTGACGCTGCGCACGACCGAAGCAGCCCTGGGTGCCGAAGCAGAGGTGATCCTTTCGGGCCCCCAAGGGCAGGTCGCCACAGCACGCGTTGCGCTGACAGCACGCACCGTTGAGATGGTTCTTGCTGTCACAGATCCCAAGCTATGGTCGCCAGAGCATCCCACGCTTTATGTGGCCGAGGTCACCTTGATCAAAGACCACCCCTTGGACCGCACAAGCCACAGCTTTGGCTTTCGCTCATTCACATCGCAAGGCGGCCAGATGTTTCTGAACGGCCAACCCTATTATATGCGCGCCGCCTTGGATCAAGACTATTATCCCGAAGGCATTTCAACGCCCCCTTCCGTGGCCTTTCTAGAAGACCAGATACTAAAGGCCAAAGCACTTGGCCTAAATATGCTGCGCTGCCACATCAAGGTGCCTGACCCACGCTATTATGAGGTTGCCGATCGTTTGGGTATGTTGATCTGGACCGAAATTCCCAATGTGGGCGTTTTGACCGAAGCCGCAAAGCGGCGCCTGCGCGAGACGATGATGGGGATTTTGGAACGCGATGGCAATCATCCGTCGATCGTGATCTGGACGTTGATCAACGAAGATTGGGGCATCCGCCTTTGCGATGATCCCGCCCACCGCCAGTGGTTGACCGAGAGTTATGACTGGCTCAAAGCCCTAGATCCCACGCGATTGGTCTGCGACAACTCTCCTTGTCAGGGAAATTTTCATGTCAAAGGCGATTTTGATGATTTTCACTATTATCGCTCGGTTCCAGAACGCCGTGACGAATGGGACGCGCTGACGCGCGAATTTGCACAAGGGGCAAGCTGGACATGGACCCCCTTTGGCGATGGTGTGCGGCGCGGCGATGAACCAAAGATCGTATCCGAGTTCGGTGTCTGGGGCTTGCCACAACCAGATCAAGTGCGCCTGAACGGCGCCGAACCTTGGTGGATGGAGACGGGGCAGCTTTGGGGCGAAGGCGCGGCCTATCCCCATGGGATGGCTGACAGGTTCAAGGCGCTGGGATTGGACCGCGTCTTTGGCAAGGTTGAGGATTTTGTAATCGCGGCACAGTGGTATCAGTTTGCCAACCTGAAATATGAAATGGAACAAATCCGCGTTTGGCCGCAAATCCAAGGCTATGTTATCACCGAATTCACCGATGTTCATTGGGAGTCTAACGGACTTCTTGATATGAACCGCACGCCAAGGGTGTTTCATGACCGTTTCGCCGAGATTAACGCAGATGTCGTGATCGTACCCAAGGTCGCCCGCTATTCAGGCCGCGCGGGTCAGAATTGGGGGTGTGACATTGCCATTGCCAGTGGTGGGGCGACCTTGGGGGCGGGTATTTTGTACTGGCGCGCCGCGGATCTGGCGGGCGAAATCCCCTTTGGCGGCGCAAATCCCCTGACGAGCACCGACCTTGGGCATCTGTCTTTTACCCTGCCCACAGTTGTCGCCAGCCAAATGTTGACGCTGTCGCTGGAACTGGTCGTGGCAGGTCAGCTTGTGCAATGCAATCGGGTTGATATCGCGCTTTATGCGGAACGAATCTTAGAATCATTGCCCAAAGTTGGCAGCGATGATGCTGGCATTACGGCGCGCCTGACAGCCTTAGGCTATGCCGTCGTTCCAATGGATCAGGCTGAAATCGTGCTGACGCACGCGCTGGATAATGGTGCGATTCGGCGTATCCAAGGCGGCGGTCGCTGTGTTGTTTTGGCAGATGGATCAGTAAAAACCCAAGGAAATCTGCGGGTTGAGGATCCTGGGCGCGAACAGCCCTTTATCCCTGTTGTCGATGAAACCCTTGGGGTTCCCATTGGCCCAATCTTTCAATTGCCCAATATCACCTTGACCGCACGGCACGGCACGATGTGGCGCGGCGATTGGATCGCAGGCTTTAGCTGGATCCGCCGCGAGGGCGCCTTTGCCACCCTGCCGGGCGGGCCGCTGATTGATCTCTCCTTCTCAGGTGTCGTGCCGCATCATGTGATGGGGGGCTGGCCCGGATGGGAGTTTGCAGGCGCAGTGACAGCGGGTCTGGTGGTCGGTTGGGTGCACAAACCTGCGGTTTTCATTGGGGAAAAGCGGGTCGGTCGGGGGGCATTGATCGCATCGACATTCCGCCTGATGGGGACAGACGATCCCGTCGCTGATGCGCTGCTGGACGCCCTGATCATCCATGCCGCCCAGATGCCTGTGGACTAATGCGTGCATGACGTATCAAGATATCCGATACATATCGAATAATCTGTTGACAGCGATAGAATAAGTTTCATAGGCTGAGAACATAACAAAAAGATGGGTCCAGTTTGGGCTACATCATGCCGGTCAACCGGCTTGTCTACTGCGTGCGCCCGCAGGGAAAAATAAAGATGTTGGCGCGGACGCGTTGCTTCACTCAAGGGAGGATATCATGAAACTATCGTTCAAAGCGGCACTTATGTCCGCTGTTATGTTCGGCACTGGCGCACATGCCATGGAAACCGTCGTTTGGTGGGATTTCCTGGGCGGCGGCGACGGCGTTCGGATGAAAAAGTTGATCGAAGACTTTAACGCCGAACACAAGGATGCCATCGAAATTCAGGCGACAACCCTGGATTGGGGCGTGCCTTTCTACAGTAAGGTGCAAACCTCGGCTGCTGTGGGCGAAGGCCCTGACATGATGACCTATCATGCCAGCCGAATTCCGTTGGCAGTCAGCCAAGAATCGCTGACCGAAATCACTGCAGATGACATGGCCACAATGGGCCTGTCGGCTGACAGCTTTGCGCCCGCAACTTGGGACGCGGTCCAAGTGGACGCCAAGCAATACGCAGTGCCTTTCGACACCCACCCGATTGTTCTTTATTACAACAAAGATCTGTTGGAAAAGTCTGGCCTGATCGGCGCAGATGGTTTGCCGACGGGTCTGACGGGATTGGATAATTTCAACGCCGCCTTGGCAAAGTTGAAGGCCGACGGAAATGAATGGTCGATTGCGCAGGTCACCGCTGACGGTAACTTTGCATTCCGTACGGTTTATTCGTTGCTTTGCCAGCAAGATGGGCAGATCGGCAATGATGGCGATTGGTTCCCAGGCGACAGCACAGATAAACTGGCATCATCGATTGGCGTCATTTCGAACTGGGTGAAAGAAGGTTATAACCCACCAAAGACGGATTATCCGTCAACTGTGGCTCTTTTCACATCGGGCAAGGTTCCGTTCATGATCAACGGGGTTTGGGAAGTGCCAACAATGGACGACCTGAACAAGCAAGGAAAACTCTTCAACTGGGGTGCTATCGAGATCCCAGCCTTGTTCAACCATACCTGCACCTATTCTGACAGCCACTCTTTCGCGATCCCGAA
>CAWUUC010000001.1:0-5683 GCA_963924905.1 uncultured Paracoccaceae bacterium | reverse complement strand
AATGTAGGCGCGCATTTCTTCGGCCTCATGGCGGGCATCGCGCAAACCTTCCATGGCAGCGCGCAATTCCGCTTCGGTCTGCGAGATTTGGTTCATCAACTCTGCCTCGCGCTGCTCTAGATAGGCCATCGCCTGATCTCGCACCTCTTCGGCCTCGTGCAGCGATTGGGCAAGACTGTCCATCTCGGCCATATCGCCCCCTGCAACACGGGTAAATCGATGCAAAAGCCAATAGCTGAACCAACCCAATGCAAAGGCTAGCAAAAGGATGATCGCGGTCACAATAATGAATTCTGTGCGGTTCATAGATGCGTTATGCCTTTGTCATTGGGATCTGGCGGGGCGCGCTTTGGGTTTCAGGGTCATGGTTGCTGGCGCCGCAGACGGGCTGCCATCATCCACAGCGGCAGAATTGGCAGATGCGTCGCTTTGTGCTGCCACGGGCGATGGTAATGGTGACGGATCGGCTATCAACTTAAACTCAATACGACGATTGGCCTCACGCCCATCTTCGGTCGCATTATCACCCAGCGGGACTGTTTCACCATAGCCTTTGGCAACAAAGCCCGAAACATCCACACGGCGCCCTTGCAATGCGACAAGAACGGCCTCGGCGCGGGCTTGACTAAGGGCCAGATTGCCTTCGTCCGACCCTTGACCATCCGTATGGCCACCAATTTCGATTTTGATTGCAGAGCAATCTTTTAATGCTTCGGCCAATGAATCCATCAACCGATCGGCAGCTTTATCAATGTCAGAGGATGCGGGGGGAAAGATAATTTTATTGGTTGCCAAAACCTTTGTGACGCGGTCCACACATTCTTGGGGCGTTGGTAAAGATGCGATGGGATCCAACATACGATCATAGGTGACATCGACGCGAAACGCTTGCCCCTGCCCCAATTTATCTGACAAAATTTGACTGATACGCGCCCGCGCAGCCGTTGATCCTGTCACGCCGGTGACTTCAACAATATCCGCGCGCGCGGTCATCGAGCCACCCTCTAATTCAGCCAAGGCTTGCAAGCCCGCCAAAACACGCAAGGGCCAACCATCGGGCAGATTCGCATCCAAAACTGTGGCCTGATACACATTGTTACTGCCAAACTCGGCCTTTGCGAAATTATCTACGGCAATGCGCAATAGATCATCGGTAACACGCCCCCGCATTTCGATGCGACCGGTTTCTTGGTTTAAGACAGCACGAAACTCTGACGGGCCGGCACTGCGGCCTTCAGGAGGAGGCTCTAGCGTGGCATTAAGGGAAAACAGCTGTGGCAGGGCCGCCTCTAGATCACCCACGATGCGATCGAAATCAGATTGTGATACATCGCTGCCCGCCTGCAAGGTCACGTCAGCATCGCGAAATGTGAGTGTTGCGCTAGACAAGTCTGCGACGGCTGCGATTCCAGCTACCGCCGCAGTTGACCAACTTGGGCTGGGAACACCGAGGCCAATAGTGCAATCAGCGCCCGTTGCCCCTGCCTTTGCCGCTGCCGACAGAATAAGCGACCGCGCCAAATCCGTATCAGCAGCGCACGCATCAAATCGTTGGCCAGCGGCATCTTTGACAAAACGCAATGTAAAGGGTGTGATAACGGGGCGGGGTGCAGAAACATCTATTTGGGTACGCACACCTTGGGGCTTTGCCCTGCCCAATTCTGTATCAAACAGTCGCTTCTCGCTGATCGATGTGGCAATGGCAGTGATCGTCACGCGATCGGCTGAAATGGATATTTTTGATCGCGGCAGCATCTCGAACGCCTTGACGCCAAAGGCAAGGGCTGCCTCCCATTCGGGTGACGGCGGATAGGCTGCTGTTTCAATCATTTCAGTAAAGGGGGCCTCATTCGCCAGCTTTTGTGCGGTAGAAATCAACGCATTTTCTGACTCTATATTCGGCAAAAGGCCAATGATTTGGATACCATCGTCATTACGCAATATCTCTAGACTGAAACGGGGGGCTTCGACCGCCTTGACAGCCGTCACCTCCAGATCATCGCGAATTCTTGCAGAATCGACCTGTGCGCCGACCAGATTCACAACCCGATAGCGCGCGGCCTCATTGGGGGCGATGCCAATCAAATGCACCTGCAAACCGTCCGTGGTCACATCTGCCCAAGTGATACCTTCGGTCAATAGCATGGATTTAACACCCTGCGCCGAAAGCCGTTCTATCAGCAATACGGCCCCATAGGCCGTTAGCAAAGACAATAATCCTGCAGCGATAAAGGCAATTGGGGCCGAAAGCGCCGCCTTTCGCAGCGATGGCAGATAAAAGGCGGTGCGCTTTACCATCTTGGGGATATTCACTCATTCGTCAAAATGCCCAGCGGGCCTGAGACTGCATAAGGCGCGCGCGCTTTGGGATCAATCAAACCAAAGCTGCAATGGCGAAAAACAGCCCAAGCCCTATGCCGGCATCACGATTCGCCCGAAAAATAACCAAACACGAACGCGGATCATCCAGATCTAAGCGCCGCATTTGCCAAATCAGATGCCAGCCAAAGGCCCATATCCCCAAAATAGCCACCACAATAGGCATCAATGCTTGATCACGAATCGGCAGAAAAACAACCGAAAGCAGCAATGAAATTAATGCTGCAACCATAAACCCTTGCAGCCATGACCTTGTGCGATCGCCAAACAGCCGTGCGGTCGATTTCACACCAATCAGCGCATCGTCTTCGCGGTCTTGATGGGCATAGATCGTATCATAAAAAAGCGTCCAAAATATCCCCGCAAGATACAAGATTACCGCCGAAAAATCGACACGCCCCGCGTGGGCCGCATAGGCCAAGATCGCACCCCAATTAAATGCCAGCCCCAGAAAAACCTGCGGCCACCAAGTAAACCGTTTGGCAAAGGGATAAATCATCACCAGCGCCAAACTGGCCACACCCAAACCTACAGACAACCAGTTAAAGGTGAATAAAATTATCGCCGCGACCAAGGCTTGCGCCAGCATCCAAACTACTGCAGCGCGGGGTGTCACCTGACCCGAAGGCAAAGGGCGACTGCGGGTGCGCGCAACTTGGGCATCAATATCGCGGTCGGCCAAATCATTCCATGTGCAGCCTGCGCCACGCATCAAAAATGCCCCAACCGCGCAAGCGATCATCAACCATAAATCCCACAACTTTGGCCCGTCCACCATCGCAGCCAATCCAATGCCCCAAAAACATGGCGCCAACAAAAGCCAAGTGCCAATGGGGCGATCAACCCGTGACAACCGCAAATAGGGCCGCGCAAAGACTGGGGCATAAAGATCAACCCAATTGTCTTTCGGCGCATCAACGACCGCGCCCTCTGGCAATTTCACAGTCTCGGGCATAGGTTCACTTTCATGACAGAGGCCAAAATCAGACTCTTTGTAGATCAGCCCCTTGGGGCAGGGCAAGCGGTTGCGCTGACGGTCGAACACGCACATTACCTATTTAATGTGATGCGGCTCTCACAAGGCGGTTTTGTGCTGTTGTTTAACGGACAAGACGGCGAATGGCGCGCTCAAGTGGCCGAGACAGGCAAGCGGGGGGGTATCCTAATATGTGACACGCAAACAGCGCCCCAAAGAATGCCGCCAGACCTATGGCTGCTGTTCGCGCCGATCAAAAAGGCGCGCACCGATTTTATCGTTGAAAAAGCGACCGAACTGGGCGCAGCGCGCATTACGCCTGTGCAGACCCAACACACCAACGCCGACCGCATCCGCCAAGATCGTCTCGCCGCCCACGCGCGCGAGGCTGCCGAGCAATGCGGGGCAACATTCATCCCCCAAGTCGATGATCTGACCAGTTTGGACCGTCTGCTCAAAGACTGGCCCAAGACCCGAAAATTGCTGTGGTGCGACGAGGCAATGATAGGCCAACCTGCCACCTTATCTGGTCCGCGCGGTCAGGCTTGGGCGATTTTAATCGGACCAGAGGGGGGATTTTCCAGTGCCGAACAATCCCGCCTGCGCGCCCTGCCTTTCGTGCAACCGATGTCGCTTGGTCCACGGATCTTGCGGGCAGATACCGCGGCGGTGGCAGCACTGACCATGTGGCAACAGGCTTTGGGGGACTGGACATGATCCGTCCAGAAATCCTCATGCAATTGCGCCGCTGGCAAGAGGTGATCCTAGCTGCCTGCCTTGGCGCAGCAGGGCTGTGGTTAATATTTTTGGGCGGATATATTTTGGTACCGTCAGGGGCTGCAACCGTGGTCCTTGCCCTGTCCATGGCTCTTTTGGCGGTGCGGCGTCTGCGCTTTGCACGCCATTCTGGTGCGATGGGCGTGGTCGAGGTGGACGAAGCGCAGATCGCCTATTTTGGCCCCAGTGATGGTGGGTTTATCAGCCTGCAGGATATGGTTGAATTGCGCCTGCTGCGGGTCAGCGGGCAGCAAATGTGGCGGTTAAAACAATCGGACGGACAGACACTTTTGATCCCTATCGATGCAACTGGCGCAGAGCGTTTGTTTGACGCATTTGCCGCACTGCCGGATATGAACACCGCTGTCCTTGTTCAAGAATTGTCTCATACTGCCAGCGATATGAAAATAATCTGGCGCAGACCTGCCAGGGGTATCGCACATCAAGGCGCGGGATCGCCCTTGACTTAATCGCATCGGCGCGACACCTGTAGCACTCAATTGGCAAAAGAAAGTCACACGATGTCTATTCCCCAATCTGGTGGCGGCCCCATCGAAGATTTCGCGCAACTGGCGCAGATGATGCAAGATGGCTGCAAGCCAAAAGATGATTGGCGCATTGGCACCGAGCATGAAAAATTTGGCTATTTGACAGATACGCACCTGCCGCTGCCTTATGGTGGGGAACGTTCGATTTCTGCCCTATTTGAGGGTCTAAAATCCTTTGGCTGGACCCCCGTGTCCGAAGGTGAAAACATCATCGGCATGACGCGGAGTGGCGCGAATATTTCGTTAGAGCCGGGGGGACAATTTGAACTGTCTGGCGCAGCAGTGGCAACATTGCACGAAACCGCTGATGAATTGCAAAACCATCTGGACGAGGTGAAATCGATTGCCGATCCATTAGGGATCAAATTCATGGGGATCGGGGCCGCCCCTGAATGGTCGCATGACATCATGCCCATTATGCCCAAAGGCCGCTATCGTTTGATGACCGACTATATGGGGCGCGTGGGCACCCATGGGACGCAGATGATGTATCGCACCTGCACGGTTCAGGTGAATTTGGACTATGCTTCGGAATCAGACATGGTCAAGAAACTGCGCGTGGCCTTGGCCCTACAGCCCGTGGCGACAGCGCTATTTGCCAGCAGCCCACTTTTTGACGGCAAAATAAATGGTCACAAGTCTTGGCGTTCGCGCATCTGGCGCGGTTTGGATGATACCCGCACGGGTATGTTGCCGTTTGCCTTTGATGGTGATTTTGGATTTCAGGCCTATGTCGACTGGGTCTTGGATGTTCCAATGTATTTTGTCTATCGCGACGGGAAATACATCAACGCCTTGGGCCAATCCTTTCGGGATTTCTTGCGCGGCGAACTGCCCGCCTTGCCCGGTGAAAAGCCAACCCTATCGGATTGGGCGGATCACATGACCACGGTTTTCCCCGAAGCGCGGGTTAAGAAATATATCGAAATGCGCGGCGCTGATGTGGGGGATCAAGCCCATATCAATGCCCTGCCTGCATTTTGGGTTGGCCTGATGTATGATC